>CANGOT010000212.1 GCA_947455425.1 Chitinophagaceae bacterium
AGCAGCAAGTGGCTAGTAGAAATAACCTTGAACTTTAAACCTTTAATTTTAAACCAAATATGCAAATAGTTTTATTCGATAACAAACATCGTAACAAATTATATCCTTTTACTCAAACACGAGCTGTTGCTGAAATTAGAACAGGTATCTTAACGAATAAAGAACGTTGGGAATATTTATCGGGTACCGAGGTTTTTATTTTAACAGAAAACTATTTGCAGCCCCTTTACAATGATTATGTTTCGGGTGATATTTTATTAATTGATGCTTCTGTGATTTTTAATGAAGAGCAAGCAAAGAAAATATTGCAGATTCCACAAGGTTATTATGTTTCGTATAGCAAAGGCTTTATTGCAGGTAGATTTACTACCCATGATAAATTTGATTTTAATGCCTTGAATAATTTATCTTTTGATAAGATGATCAATTGGAAAGAAGAAGTGGTAAGGCTCGATCATCCCTGGCAAATATTTCAACACAATGAAACCTTTATTAAAAATGATTTTGCTTTAATAACTGAAGGAAGAAAGTCGCAACCAATAGATGCTTCTAACACAGTTATAGCTCTTGAAAATATTTTTGTTGAAGAAGGTGCCAGTATTAGTTGTAGTATTTTAAACGCTACTGCCGGACCCATATATATTGGTAAAAATGCAACCATAATGGAAGGGTGTATGATACGAGGTGCTTTTAGTATGGGTGATAATAGTTTGCTTAAAATGGGTTCCAAAATTTATGGTGCAACAACATTAGGAAATAATTGTGTGGGTGGAGGTGAAATTAAAAACACAGTTATGTTTGCCAATAGTAATAAAGCTCATGATGGATATTTAGGAGATAGTGTAATAGGAGAGTGGTGTAATCTTGGTGCAGCAACAAGTAATAGTAATGTTAAAAATACTGGTGGCATAGTAAGTGTTTGGAATGAAGATACAAAAACGCAGATACCAGTTGCACAAAAGTGTGGTGTATTAATGGGTGACTACACTAAAACTGCCATCAATAGTTCTATTAATACAGGCTCTGTTTATGGAATTTGTTGTAATGTTTTTGGAGCTGGATTATTGCCCAAGCATCTGCCAAGTTTTTCTTGGGGAGCTACCGATAAATATCAGATAGATAAAGCTATTACAGATATTGATCATTGGAAAAAAATGAAACATCAGTCTTTAAGTGAAGCTGAGAAAGAAGTGCTTAAAAAGGTTCACGGTTTATAGTTGATCAATAATAAACATACTTTGAACCGTAACAATAAACTGTAAATAATAAACGAATTAACAATGAGAAAACAAATTGCCGCAGCTAATTGGAAAATGAATTTAACCTATCAGCAAGCTGAAAAGTTGATAGATGATTTGCTGGCTTTGCCACATCAACTAAAGGAAAACCAACAGGTGATTTTTGCTGTGCCTTTTCCTTATTTAACAATGGTTACTCATAAACTTGCAGGCAAACAAAATGTGTTTGTTGCTGCACAAAACTGCTACAACAAAAAAAGTGGTGCTTACACAGGCGAAACAAGTGTTGAAATGCTACAATCTATTGGTGTACATCATGTGGTTATAGGGCATAGCGAAAGAAGAGAGTATTTTCACGAAAGCAATGAAATGCTTGCCGAAAAAGTTGATATATGTCTTGCAAATAATATCACGCCTATCTTTTGTTGTGGTGAACCTTTAACGTTTAGGGAGGCCAATGAACAAGATCTTTTTGTTGCAAAGCAATTACTGGAATCACTATATCATTTATCTGCCGAAGATATTCAAAAAGTAGTTATCGCTTACGAGCCAATCTGGGCCATTGGAACTGGTAAAACAGCCACAAACCAACAAGCACAGGATATACAAGCATTCATTCGTCATCAGATTGCGGGACATTATAGTGAAGCTATTGCAAATAATATTTCTATTTTATATGGTGGAAGTGTGAAGGCTGCTAATGCAAAAGACATATTCTCACAAGCCGATGTTGATGGTGGATTAGTGGGTGGAGCTTCTTTAATTGCAGACGAGTTTAATACCATCATCAATAGTTTAAAATAATATTCAATGAAGAAAGTTGTAATAACTTTTTGCTTTTTACTTTTTGCATTTTATTTATCTGCTCAAACCCCAAAAAATAATTTTCCTTTCTTTCATAATATGAAAGGAGAGCGGAAAGTTGTTGCAGATACAGCCATATTGAGAGTAGCACCCAGCACAGGTGCTGCTATTACCGATACGATTTTTGTTGGTGATGAAATTAATATTTTGATGCAAGTACCTTACAGCGAAGTGAGAAATCATGTAGCCTCTCCCTGGCTGAAGGTTACATATAAAAAAGGAAATTATACCAAAGTTGGTTTTGCATCGGCCATTGATATTGCTATCAATGAAAAGCTACATATCAATGATGTAGATATTGCTTTTGGCGTGTTGAAAAATGATAGAAAAGATAGTCTTGTTAATAGCGAATTAACCAGTGTTAACTATTATAAATGTCGATTGGTTGCATTTAGAAAAAACAAGTATGTTGACGACCTTGTATTTAATGCACCTAGAAATTTTTCGGTTGATAGTATGGCAACTTCTATTCTTCAAAAAACAAATCTTAAAAAAACTGTAGCGGTATTTCGATTACTTCTTAGTTCTAAAGATGATCATGAAGGCGATTTTAAATTGAACTTTGTTTTATGTAATGCCAACAAATTGGTGCAATTACCAAGTTTGCATAGTTACTTACTTAAAGTATCAAAAAATTGGGTGAATGAAGATTTACTCTTTCATTACCAATCTAAAGACTTTGCTGTTATTAGCCGAGAACAAAATACACCTTTCGGGGGCAAAACATTTTACAAATGGAATGGATGTGGTTTTAAAGAATTGTAATTTTTTTTTATGAATCTTTTCAACATAAAATCTTTTCCATTATGTTTGCAGCCTTAATGGTCCTTTAGCCGAGTGGTTAGGCAAAGCTCTGCAAAAGCTTCTACACCAGTTCGAATCTGGTAGGGACCTCAAACAAAAAAACCTACAGGTATTCTCTTGTAGGTTTTTTTAATTTTATCTTTCGTTATGAAATACTCTCAGCAAATTGGCGTGCTCGCAGCTTTACTTTTAATTGGATCTTGTTTTTTGCCTTGGGTAGAGATTCCATACTTGCACAAAACACTAAATGGATTTAATGGCAAAGTGAACGAGAATATAAGTTTTGGAACACAAGCCAAAACACATATTTTCTTTGCTATCATTGCCATTACACTTTTTTTAGTGAATAAAATATGGGCAAAGAGAACCAATATTTTTATTTGTTTTTTAAGTTTAACCTGGGCTATTAAAAACTATATTCTGTTTTCTATTTGTCGTCCAGAATGTCCAACAGTAAAACCTGGATTATACTTGTTATTGGTGTTTGCGATAGTTATGCAAATAATGGCATTGTTACCAACATTAAAAGTGGAACCTGCTAAATAAACGTAGATTTTTTTCTATGATGGTGGTAATGAGTTTTAATTGAACCACTAGAAAACATCTTTACCTTTTCCTGTTGTTATCAGGCTACATAAACTTTCTTGTATTAGCTTACTCCAGCCATTGGAGCAGCCCCCATAGCAATCAAATGCTGGTATCAAACCCATATGTGTGAAAGTTAATTGTGTTTTGTTATCTGCTTCAGCAATTTCAAAAACAATCTTAGTTCCAGTCCATTCATCTGTTTTTTTGGCAAAACTCAAATTGCTATCTGTTACCAGCCAAACTACTTTTTTGTTGGGAATCAGTTCAACCACTTGTTGTTTTGAAAAATGAAACTCCTTCATTTGGTAAGTAAATTCATCGTTTATGTCATGGGTATTGCCACTTACCGCTCCCTGCCACCAGCTGCTCACATTATTGATGGCATCAAAAACTTCTTTTGCACTATTATTAACCACAATGGTTGTTGAAAAATTCAGGTTTGTCATTTTTTATGATTTAAGTTATATCGATGGCCGATTTGTTATATTTTTTGTTTTTTTCGTTGCATCAGATTGCAATTCTATTGTGTTTCAGGCCTGTAAGTTGTACCACTTTTTCGTGTAAGCTATAGGTAAAACAGTTTCCGCTATAACTTTTTTGCTTTCCGCTATAGCGGATTTTAAATCTGCTATAAGTTTTTGGCTAAAACTTGTCCCTTTTTGCTTTTCCGCTATAAGTTATTAGCTTTCCGCTACAACTTTTTTCATTTCCGCTATAGCGGAAACGCTTTTTGCTATAGCGGAAATGCTTTTTGCTATAACTTTTACTTGAAAAAGGGTCACAGATTTACTGTTTGAGGTTAGGTTAAACTGTAACTGATGCAATAAAATCTGATATAGTTAACCTTGGCTTTATTTCAATAATGCTAATTGACCCATATGATATTGTAAATGGCTTGTTCTGGTAATGATAATGTTTAACTTATTACGATGTGGTTCTTTAGCAAAATCTTCTTCTGAAACAGCAGTGTGTTTTTGAAACCAATCTTCTACCGATAAGCTATTTATTTTTTCTGATAGTATTTCGTTCTGATGATTCCAAAAAGTTCTTAATACTGCAACAGTTGGAATTTCAGCAACGGCTTTATCTGGCGATTTAATAAACGGCTCAAATAATTCCGGATATAATTTATCACCTAAATCAAGTAATCTAATCATATCATCATGTACGGCTACTAAATGTCCTAAAAGATAAATACCCCTGTTTTTATTGGGTGCTATTTCTTTTAATAGTTGTTCGTCTGAAAGAGCATTCAATAGCGTATCACAATTTTTTATAGATGCATTCCATCTGTCTAATACCATTTTAACGGCTGTGTTTGTTGTGTTCATTTTATTTTATTTTAGAATGCAAACATATCCTCTTAAAACAAATGTTACAGGG
>CANGOT010000213.1 GCA_947455425.1 Chitinophagaceae bacterium
ATTCATGAATTTTTTTTTGTTTGCCCCAGATAATGATTAAACAAGGGACAATCAAGAAAGGAAGAAAAACACTTCTATATCGAATAATTGCTGCATCGAAACAAACGGTGTAGCCAATAAATAATAGTAAAAAAAAGCTAATTACCAAACAAGCTAAAATTATTGGCGATTCAATCATTCTATCTTTCATATAAAAGCTCGCAATTACAGCTGTAATTAAGAAAATTAAAACTACATAATTTTCTAGCATTGCCAATAATTCTCCTTTTGATTTTATAGTATTTGGAAACGGGCGTAGTAATGATGATTGCAATGCAAATGGAAAATACATTATTAAACTGTTTGTATTCGCACTTAAAACAGGCGTTTGAAACTTGGTATTTCCTTCAAGCATTAAAAACTCATTATGCTTTACTACCACCGAATTTGCTATTCCTTTTGTGATACTGAATGAGTTTGAGAAAATAAAAAATAACAAGCAAATCATAGTTACTGAGGCAAAAACAATCTTTGAATTTAGTTCATATTTTTTAACTACACCCCAACTCATAAAAGCTGGAAGCATGGCTAGCAAATAATAATTCCGCAGTAAAAAAACAACTATTAAACACAGCAATAATATTGTTGTTCGTTTATACGAAAAGCCATTAATTAATATTCTATAAAAAGCATATATACTTATCGCTGTTGCAGAAAAAACAATTCCATCTTTATGTAAGGCACTACACCAAAATAGAAAACCTGGCATTAAAAAAATAGCTGTAATTAAAATCCATTTATTGATGATAAAGTTTTCTTTAAACAATTTGTAAAGGGCTACCCCACCAAACATAAAGAAAGCATTAAAAAACAAAAGATTTATATAATAATTTTCACGGCTGAATATATTTAAAACAGCCAATAACTTTATAAAAAAGGTGGCTTTTAAGTCGTTCCAAAAAGAGTTGGTGCCAGAAAATAAGTCACCAGATTGAGTATAATGATTGGTGAATAAATCGGCAATAAATGTTTTTGGACTTTGTAATAACCAATTGGTTTCGATTTTACTTTCAATAAAATACGACCAAGTATCAGCAGTTGTTATTTGAGATGGTAAAGAAAAGTAGTAGCTATAAGAAATACCTGCAACAATTTTTAATACAAAAATTGCAATAAGAATTGGAAATGGTATTTCTGAACTAGTAAAGAATTTATGTTTCTTTAAAACAAATCCACTTAAAAGAAAATAAAAAACAAACAGAAAGTAGAACAAGGGATTATTTATTTATAACAAAATTTTTATAACATTTTAAAATGTTATAAAAATTTTGTTATAGTTTTTAATTGCAATTTATTAAGTCTTTATAAAGATTAATATATTTCTTATTGATGGTCTGCAGATTAAATTCTTCGCTATAGAATTTTTGCGAGTTTTTTTGATATATGGGGTAGTTTTCAATTATTTTTTTAACTCCTGCTATAATTGAGTCTATGTTATTTTCAACAAGCACCCCATTGTTTTTAATTAATTCAGAGCAACCCCCAACATTACTTAATATTAATGGCAAACCAGCACTCATTGCTTCTATTGCAGATATTGGTAAGCCTTCGCTATTTGAGATGAGGACAAATGCATCATATTCGTTAAATGCAGAGAACGATGGAATTTCACCCAGTAGTGTTACGTTGGTAATCTTTTTATCATGAACATACTGCTTCCACATTTCAAAACCAGGTCCAGTTCCTGCAATTGAGAGTTCAGCATTATCAATTTGCTCGAAAGATTTAATCATTAAATCAATTCTTTTGGGATTGGCAAATCTTGCCAAAGCAATAACTTTTAAAGGTTGATTTTGAAATGTATTTTTTTGATTAAAAACAGGTAATGTCGCGTTTTTTACAACCAATAGTTTATCGGCACTTATACCAATTTTTTTAATAGCGGTATTGTAATCATTATTACTTACACAAATAACTTTGGTTGAAATTTTTGATAAAAATTTTTCTACTCCATTTAATAAAAAACTTAGTTTGCCACCATTGTAAACAGAACTCCAGCCATGAGAATAATAGCAAGAATTTACATTTGCAATATAGGCTGCAATCCTACCATAGAAACCTGCATTGGCACTATTGGTAATTACCAAATCAATTTTATTTTTTTTTATAAATTTTACTAATTCAAATAAAAATCTAATTGAAAATGCCTTTTCGATTGATTTATTTAATAAAACATTTTCTACTTCAACTTGCTGTGTAAGCCAGTCATTTTGGTTGGAACACAAAAAAAACTCAAATTCATTTTTGCAAATATCAATTTGCTCCTTAACAAATTTTTGAGCTCCGCCAATTTGGCTTTTTGTAGTTATGAATAAAAGTCTATTTTTTTCCAATGGTGAATTAGGCATTAGAGTTTTGCTTGTTGCGTAGTAACCATGAATACATTTTTTCTAAAATTTGTATAGGAATAATTTTCATTATTGCACGTGAAAAAACAGCTTTTATAAACTGGGGATAATTAATAAAATCTTGTTTCAACATTTTTTTGAAGAAAAATATTTCCATTTTTAAATAAGGCATTCCTTTTCTTCGACTAAGCATATTGTTTCCAACTCTGGCATTTACTAATACCTGAGGCAAATTGGCAAACTGACAACCATTTATCAACATCATAAACCATAAATGATAATCTTCTAAAACTCTGTGATGCCAATAGCCCCCAGCTTCAATAGCTTTGTGTTTATTAAACATTACAGCCATATGATTCATAGGATTTCTATACTTGGCAAATTGTTTAATATTGTTATGTGAAGTTGGCAAGTGTCGAACTTGTTTCAAATCGCCAACTAGATGCTGAAATTCTTCGATGTATCCTCCAATAATATCAATATTGTTGTTTTGCTTTAAAAAACTTATTTGTTGTTCAAACCTTGTATTTACACAAATATCATCACTATCCATTCGGGCAACCCAATTGTATTTACAAACTTTTAATCCTTCATTCATAGCAACACCCATTCCTGAATTTTGGTGCAGTTTAACGATGGTAAACAATTGAGAATATTGAGTTTTATATGTTTCTATTATTGCATACAATTCTTTGGTAAGTGGTCCATCTTCTACAATTACAATTTCATTTGGCGACAAAGTTTGATGAATTACACTTTGTAAAGCCAGTTGTAAATGTTGTGGATTTTCTTTTATGTAAACAGGAATTAAAACCGAAAATTGAAAATCGTTCATGCTTTTTATGCTTAGTTATTTTCTAAAACTTGAATGAATTGTAGTGCATATTGCTTTTGATATTCATTTTCATTGTTTAAAGAAAAAT
Organism: Chitinophagaceae bacterium; assembly: GCA_947455425.1. Taxonomy (GTDB): domain Bacteria; phylum Bacteroidota; class Bacteroidia; order Chitinophagales; family Chitinophagaceae; genus CAIVPM01. The sequence goes on from CANGOT010000213.1 coordinate 3,311, forward strand.
TTACCGGGTAATAATTATTTTTATCATTGAATGAATCAAAAATTGCCCTTGCAATTTCTTCAACAGAACTGATATCATTGATAGGATAAAAAAGATGGTGTGGTACAAATTCAGTATGACCTCCAACAGCAGACAAACAACACTTTACATTTAACACGCTTGCCTCTAATGCAGTAATCCCAAACGGTTCAGCAGGATGTAAAGAAATAAAAGTATTACATTCTGCTAAAATTTTATACTTGGTTGGTGCATCAACATAGCCATGAAAATAGTTATGCTCGTTTTGATAATTTTCTTTCAAATAATTTAATTGTAACCCACTCCCAACAACATGTACAAAAATGTTTTGTTGTGTTTGTTGTCTAACTAAATTAACTGCCTGCAGAATTTTTTCTACCCCTTTTTCTTTTATCACTCGTCCTACAAACGCAATGCTGTTAGATTTTTTTGCAATAGATGATGAATTATTAAATGCCGTAAAGAAATCGTGTGGCAAAATATTATGTATAACTTGATCGACCTTTATGTTATAAAAATTTTCAGAAGCAAATTTAGTCAAGTAAGATACTGCAACAGTTTTACTATTTAATATTGAAAACAACCAATGGAAAAAAACCACCAATTTATATTGAATAAAACTTAGATGCTCTCGTTGAGGAAAACCATGAACGATAAACGCAGAACGTTTAAAGAACAAGCCAAAAAAACCATAATGCAAGTTTGTTATTGCGTAGTTTTTATCTTTACTAAAAACGTTTTTTAAAGATACTTTTAAAGCATGTGAGTAATTTGTAATACAAGTTACATCATACCCTAATTTCTGCATTCCACTTTTAATACTTAAACATACTTCTGCAACACCCCCCGTATTTGATGGGTAAAAAATGAGTATTTTTTTTGTATCAGTCATTCTAGTTTAAAAATTTGGCTGAATGTCTTTTTTTGTTGGATTACAAACAGAATTTTTATTACTATACATTTTTTGATAATCAACTTTTACATTGTCGCTTTCACCTATCAACTCTTTTTTTACAAATGTTATTTCCATTGATGTTGCAAAATTTTCATCTATCATTTTTGCATAATTATTATTGTGTACAAAAACAATTTCAAACGCTTGTTTTAGTTGAGTTACAAGTTTAATAAACTGTTCTTTTTTTTCATCTACATTATGCCATTCTATTGCAAAACAAGAGATGTATTTATAATACTTCTCCAACTCATTCAGCACATCATACTCACTTCCCTCAATATCCATTTTTACAAAAACACTATTTTCAGCCAATTCATTTTCGCTCACAATTTTGTTAAACAATTCTGTTGGCGAAATGAATAAATCATCGTTCTTATTTGAAAAAAACTTTTGTATAAAAGTTGCTTTATTATTTACAAAAAATTGATTCCATTTTTTATTTAAGCCAATACTATTAAGAATATATTTTTTAAAAAAGAATGGAATATCTAAGGGTTGTTTAATGCTATAATAACCAAACTTTGCAATTGCTTTAATAAAATAAGTTTTATAAAATTGGGGGCTAACACTTGCATCTAACAAATAAGTGTGCA
>CANGOT010000214.1 GCA_947455425.1 Chitinophagaceae bacterium
TACCCTTACACCACCATTAATTCTTATAAATTTGAATAATCTTGTATCAAACATTAAATACGCAGCATCCAAATTTGAAGAAGCACCATAGACATTATTTTTTTTATAGTCTTCAACTAATAAAAAACCACCTTTACCATTTTTAAGTTTACCAAAATTCTTAGGGTCAAATATTGTGGCTTCACTTAAATTTAGGAGACTTTGATCAAATTTAACATTACCTGAAGAATATTTGCGTAAACCTAATAATCGTGCTTCAAAATCGCGTTGTCTTTTTTGCAAAAAGAAACCAGCTTTAAACTGAATATTAAACCTATTTGAGAACGTGAATGTTCGTTGCAAATCGGTTTTAATAAATTTTATATTTTCCTTTGTGGATGCATAAAACATTGTACCACCAATATCTGGACTAAGTGTAACATCTGATACTTCTTGTTTAACAGATTGATCATTTTGATCTATATAAGAAGAAGTTCTTCTAAGATTTGGAACTTGTCGATTAACGGATGTGTATGCTCCAGCCCAATTTATTCTCAGTTTAGTTTTTGGTAAAAAGTGTTCTCCCAAAAGTTGGGTTGAAAAAATTACATTACTTGTAAACCATTTTAAAATTGGGAATGAAGTATTAGGGGCATTGTAATCATACTCTGGCATACCCTCTCCTGTAATTACTTTATCCTCGCTGTTAACGCTTAAAAGATTTTTTAAACTTAACTTGTTATTGCTGTTTATTTTTAAAGACACATTACCCATTAACCCTGCTAAAACCTGAGAAACAAAATCTTGCCTATCATACTTTGCTCTAATAATAGGAGCAGTTGAAGGATTCGATCTATCATAGTCGATAGACCTTTCTTCACCAGTAATAGTGCTATATGTTTTGCTATATGTTGCTGCTAGAAGAATGCCTAAGTAATCGTTATTTTTTCGTTGAATATTTAGCCCTCGTACATATTGAAAATTATGATTTACAGGGTTTATTCCTTCTAAGGTTCTCCAGTCATTTGCTATATATTTTGCAAAATTCTTTTGAGCACCAATAACAGGGTCATTAGGAAGTTGCCCAGCAGATGGAATGTTTGCAGATAATGCCCTTGTACCATCATCTAATCCAAGTAAGTCAAATCTCCCACCTTTATAATACTTTCTTTGTTGAAAGGTTGCTTTAGTGTTATAACCCAATCCAAATGTTACACTTTGAAAATCTTTTGTAGGAATATCTTTTGTGTTAATGAAAATCAAACCACCAGCAAACTCTCCTGGCATATCGGGTGTTGCAGTTTTTACAATAGTTAAATTATCCAGCATATTAGCAGGGAAAATATCAAACGAAAATGCTTTTCTATCGCTCTCTGTACTTGGCAAAGGTGAACTATTTAAAAAGACAGCATTGTATCTATCTGCAAGTCCACGAATAATAGCAAATTTATCATCTTGAATACTTGCACCACTAACACGTTTTAAAATATCACTTGTGTTTTTATCGGGTGTTCTTTTAATTGCTTCTGCACTGATGCCATCACTCACACTTGCTGCATTTTTTTGAATTGTTAATAAAGCTGCTACTGTTTCAGCATTTTTTTTGCTACCACCACTCGATTTTACCACAACATCGTCTAAGTCTTTTCCTTTGGATTCTTTCATTGTAATATCTTGCGTAGTCACATCATCTTTAATCACTTTTACTTCATCAATTTTATTTGTTGTATAACCAACATAAGTACAAGTAACTTCATAAATTCCAGATGGGATGTTTGAAAAACTAAATGAACCATTATAATCAGTTTTCATTGTTCTAGTAGTGGCACCACCTTTAATAGTAACTGTTGCACCATTTAATGGATCCCCAGTTTTGGCATTAACTACTTTACCTATTAATTTTCCAGGTGCTCCATATTGACGCACAGTTGTTGTAGTCGAAGTATTTTTGTTTGTAGCATTACTTTTTTTTGTAGTATCTTGAAATGATTTACCATCTATACTTTCAACAGATTTTGACTTTTCATTTTTAGAAGAATCTACACTCGATTTTTCTGTTTTTCTTTTTCTGGTTGAAGACACAACAACAACTTCATCATCCATTTTGTTCGAATTGTTTGTGACATCCTTCGCCAAATTACTTTTTTCTGTCTTATTTGAATTAGTTGTTTCATTTTCTGTTTTACCTTTTACAGGAATTTCTTGCTTTAACAACTTTTCTACTTCGGCTTTTTTCTTTGAGATATTCTTCTTTGTTGAATATTCTTTTATTATACTTTCATCTTTTACATTTTTTTTTGTTTTTTGCGAAGGGGATATTTCAGGTAAATTTGATTTTTGTGGAATAAAAGAAGACGCATTGCTTAACTTACTACGACTATCTTTTTGGGGTTCAACCTTATTAACTCTTGCTTCAGTAAACTCTGTTTTTACTGCTTCGATCTTTTTATTTTCAACAATTGGTTTAATATCCTCTTTAGTATTTGGAGTGTTAGCAACGTTATTCTGTTTGGCCAACATAACAAGAGAATGTTTTCCTACAATATTTCTGCTAATAGATTTACTAAAAAGAATTTCATTACTTGCAGTAACAATCAAAACTCTATAAAAAACTTGTTTAGTTGCGAGCGGATAAAAGTCGGTAAAAGTATAAGTTCCATTTTTTGTATTCTGTGGCGAAAACACAGTTGTAAAAAAGTTAATGCTATCCAAAGATCTTTGCAATGAAATTTGCTTAACATCTTTAGGTATACTAGTCCATACAATTTTTGTTTTCCCAGCTCCCAAATTATTTATAGAGAGATTGATATTTTTTTGTGATAAACAAAACCCTGTAATACCAAAATAAAATAATGTTGTTATTAAAAATTTTTGTCTAAAAAAATTATATTTTATAATTAAATTTTGCTTCATTATAACTAGTTTAAATTATTTAATTCTATGAAAAAAGAAGTTTACCACATAAAGTTTTTTCTACTTTTCGTAGCAAATTCATTATTGCTTTTACTTAGATTATATCCTAAAAACAACTCAAATCTGTATGCATTGTTTGCAGGGTGAATAGATTTATTAAATGGCACTTCATAAGTAATTTTGGTATTAAAATGATTGCCTAAAAAAATGTTTGCAGAAGGAATAGCAGATTGAAAATTTCTTGTCATCAAACCAAAATTCACGTGAACACTTTTTTGTGGTTTTGTATTGATAACTTCTATGCCAGAATAAAAAGCTGTAATGTATGCAGAATCTTTATAGTTACCGCTTGCCTGATAAATACCCTCTTCCCAATATGCATTTCTAAACAATAGTAACGTTGCTGCATCTGCTTTAAAATATGCATTGGTATAAGCACTAAATCTTGTTCTTAATTTAGAATCAGGATCGTTAGTCAAATCATTATTAGGATGAGTCAAATGATACATTGCAAAACCCATTTCTAATAGATGCTCTTCTGTCTGAAAACCTAAGTATAAACCAGCATTTACATCAAAATAGCCTTTTCTGTTTTTTAGATTTCCAGCAGCTGTTTTCCTATATCTAAATGCACCGCCGGAAATTTCTAAATCATATGCTGTACTAATTGTTTCATCAAGTGTTGCATCTGCATTGGTAATTTGTCCACCAAGGCCTGCATAATATCTTCCATCCTTTGTTATGTTAAAATGATAAGCTCCAGTTATAGAAGTAAATTGTGCATTAATAGGGCAAACGTTCTGTGTAAACCCAAGTACATCTTTTCCATATTGATAATGATTAATTGTAAAACCAAAATAACTTTTTTCACTGATAACATTAAATGCTGATGTATCGGTACTTTTCTTTTGCTTTTTGCTAAACAATTTAAAGTCTGCATATAAGTTTTGGTGAGCAATTGTAGATATAGTAGAGTTTTGCCAGCTGTATAATAATCCAGTTCTAAAATTCCCAGTAAATCTTCCGCCAAGAGCAGGATTCAACATTACAGGAGCGTTTGAAATTTGTGAAAATCTGGCGTTTTGCGATAATGTTGTTTCGCAAAAGATTAAGCCCATCAAAAAAAAAGGTATAAAAAATTTGAACTTCATATTTATTAATTAAATTGCTTCTAACTCAGGTGTTTTAAGATTATAAGTTTCCATTTCTTGTAAAATATCTCTTAGCAAATTTTGATATGCTGTAACATTGTAATTTAAATTTTGCGATACAGTTGCTATGATTCTACTTGCAACTTTTGAACTAAAATCGGCTTCAGAACTAATGAATATTTTTTCGTGATGGGTAGGCAAAAACATCTCTTTGTTAGAGAACATTTCCTCAGACAACTTTTCACCTTTCCGAATGCCTGTATAAATAATTTTGATATCCAATTCTGGAAGATAACCTGCCAATCGAATCATATTACTTGCAAGGTCTTTTATTTTAACTGGTTTACCCATATCGAATACAAATATTTCCCCACCATGACCCATTGCAAATGCTTCTAAAACTAATTCACAAGCTTCCGGAATTGTCATAAAAAAACGTTCCATTGCAGGATGAGTAACAGTTAGAGGGCCTCCTTGTAAAATTTGTTTTTTAAATAGGGGAACTACAGAGCCATTAGAATCCAACACATTTCCAAAGCGAGTAATAATGAATTTTGTTGTTATAAATTCACTTGATAATGAACGAATGATTATCTCTGCTAGTCGCTTTGTTGTACCCATTGTGCTTTGAGGATTCACCGCCTTATCTGTGGAAATTAAAATAAATTTTTCAACTTCAAATTCAATGGCAAGTTTAGCAACATTCCACGTGCCTACAATATTAGTGTTAACAGCTTGCCAAGGAAACTCCTCCATCATTGGAACGTGTTTATAAGCAGCAGCATGAAATACAACATCTGGAGAAAACTTATTAAATAA
>CANGOT010000215.1 GCA_947455425.1 Chitinophagaceae bacterium
AAGAATGAAAAAGAAGTTAAGTTCTCTTGGAATAGTGAATTTGAATATTTAGGATTTAAACTAAAATTAATTGATAAAACTATAATTAACAACATTACGTTCAACTATTTTGTTCACTGGAAACCAGTCAAAAACGCAGTATCCGAAATATCTGCTGGGTTGAATGTATCACCGCTAGGAACAAAAACTACTATCATTAATTTAACATTGGCTTCAGAAAATCCGCAAAGAGGAGCAGATATATTAAACTCTTTGATAAGCGAATATAAAAATCAAAATATCGAAGAAAAAAACCTTGTAGCCACTAATACTGTAAACTTTATTTCTAATAGACTAGATATCGTTAAAAATGAACTAGATGGTGTTGAGGATAAATCTTTGATGTATAAAAAGCAATATCCATATTTCTATCAAAAAGAATTATTGCTTGGGAAAACTAAAGAATACGATGATAATACAAGAATTTACATCGATGTTTTAGGTAGAATGGATGCAGTAACTCAACTTCAAAAAAGAGTTGTGGAAACAGATAAAGCCGATTTGGTTCCATCTTATCTTGGAATTGATGATCCTACTATCGCTGGATTAGTTGTTTTTTTCAATCAATCTAAAGTTTTATTAGCTAATGAGGAAAGATCATTTACAAAAAATAGTGAAGTTTTAGCACGTGCAAAAAGTAATCTTGAGGGTGCAAGAAATGATCTTTTAAAGAGATTGACTGACTATAAAAGTGACTTAGAAAAAAAGAGGAAACAACTTTATGAAGCTGATGCTAGCCTCAGAAAGCTGTTTGGTGGTGCTGCAGACTATGAAAAAGTTGCGAAGAGTGTTGGCAGAGATCAAACAATAAAAGAAGCTATTTACATATATTTGATGCAACGTAGAGAAGAAACATTAGTTACTTCTGCAGCAACTACATCAAATTATCAACAGTACGATGAAGTTACAATTCCTGCTGGTCCTTTTGAACCAGATCAAAGTAAATGGCGTCTGTATGGAATCATTGTAGGATTGTTAATTCCAATTGGTTTAATTTATATTAAGGCAATACTAAATGATAAAGTTACTAGTAGAGAAGATATAACCAAGAAAACCGCTGCTCCTTTCATTGGAGAAGTTGGACATTATAGTAATACCAAGGCTTTCGTAGTTGCTCATAAGAGTAGAAGTATCATATCCGAGCAGTTCAGAATTATTCGAACGAATCTGCAGTTTTTATTAACAGGAGCTAAAAAAACTGTTCTTGTAACTTCATCAATTAGTGGAGAAGGTAAATCCTTTATCACCTTGAATTTGGGAGCTGTATTGGCAATTTCAGGAAAAAGAGTTGCAGTTCTTGAATTTGACTTACGTAAGCCAAGAATTATTAAGAGTATTGGTGTTGAAAAGAAGGAAATGGGTATAAGTAATTTTCTTATAGGTCAAACAAAAACTTTAGATGATTTATACTATACTTTCGAACAATATCCTACACTACATGTTTTTGGTTGTGGACCACTTCCTCCAAACCCTTCTGAATTAATGCTTGGGATCCATATGAAAGAACTGTTCGATTTATTAAAAGCCCAATATGATTATGTCATAATTGACTCTGCTCCAGTGGGATTGGTGAGTGATACTTTTACTATTGCAGAATTTGCAGACGCATCATTGTATGTAATTCGTCAACGATATACTTTGAAAAAACAGGTTGACTTTATTGATGACATTTACCAAGGTACAAAACTACCGGGAATGGGATTGATTATTAATGATGTTAAAGTAGGTGCTAGATATGGATACTATGGTTATGGTTATGGCTATGGCTATGGTTATGGTTATGGCTATGGTTATGGTTATGGTAGAAAAGGTTATGGTTATGGTTATGTAAGTAAAACATCGGGTCATTATTTTGATGATATGGGTGAAGCCGGTGTTATTTCCAAGTTTTTTAAATGGATTAAGAACTTAGTTTTCGGTTCAAAAAATGATACCAGCAAAAAAGCATATTAATGTGTAGAATCGCGGCTGTTATTAGTAATACAAAAGATTCTCTCGAGTATAAAATATGTTCTATGACGGCTGCTATGCACCGTGGTGGACCAGATGACAAAGGACATATTATTAATGAAAATCTTGGCTATGCTATAGGACATCGTAGACTTGCTATCATTGACTTATCTGATACAGGTCATCAACCTATGGTTGATGAAAATAATAACATTGAAATTGCTTTTAATGGCGAAATATATAATTATCTAGAACTAAAAGACATACTTAGAGAGAAAGGATATTCTTTTTCTTCTGAATCTGACACGGAAGTTTTAATAAAGGGGTATCAAGAGTGGGGAGCAGACCTTCTTTCAAAGTTAAAAGGAATGTTTGCATTTGTTTTAATAGACAAGAATAGTAAAACCCTTTTTGCTGCAAGAGATCATGCTGGTATTAAACCTCTCTACATTGCACATAAAAATAATGAAATTTTATTTTCCTCGGAAATCAGAGGACTGAAAGCAATTGATGAAAATTGGGAGGAAAATCCAAATTGGAAAATTTGGTTTTTATCTTTTGGTTTTTTACCAGAACCAATTACTACATTAAAAGGAGTTAAGCCCTTGCCTAGAGGACACTTTATAACTATCAATCTTGTAACAAAAGAAGAAAACTTAGTTGAGTATAGCAAATATCGATATAATGGCAATGTAGAACCATATAAGCAAGTTGTTGTTAAAACAAAACAACTAGTTGATGATGCTGTAAAAAGACATTTAATCGCCGACGTTCCTGTCGGCGTTTTTTTAAGTGGTGGAATCGATAGTAGTATTTTAGCAATATTAGCACAGCAACTACAATCATCTCCTATAGAAACCATCAGCATTTATTTTGATGACGAAAAATATTCTGAGAGAGAATACCAAGATATTATCATCAAACAAACTGGTGTAAAGCATCATTTGTATAAAATCTCCAAAGAAGAATTTATTGCTTCATGGAACGAAATTTATGAAAGTTTAGACCAACCCTCAACAGATGCAATTAACACGCATTTCATTTGTAAATATGCTAAACAAAACGGATTAAAAGTTGTGTTAAGTGGCTTGGGAGCAGATGAAATTTTTGGAGGCTATCAATCAGTAAATCATGCAAGCAAGTTTACTTCATATTCTAGGATGGCCATGTTAAGTAAATTTTTGCCTTCATTGATTTTAGGATCTTATCCTAGAAAAAAATTAGAATACCTATATCATAATTTAAAAGCTTCCGAATATCTATTGTATCGTGGTTTATTTACACCAAGGGATGTTGCAAAAATTTTAGATATCAATGTAAGAGATGTTTGTAAAGAACTTTCAACATTCTCTTTTCAGGAAAACTTGTCTCGCCTTTCGCCACAAAATAGAGCAACATACTACGAAACAGCCATCTACATGCAAAGTCAGTTATTGAAAGATAGTGATACACAAAGTATGTGGCATAGTTTGGAGTTGAGGGTGCCTTTTTTGGACAAAGATTTAATGGAATATGTGAATGATTTAGACGCTTCAGTAAAATTTATTGGAGGAAGAAAGAAACCATTGTTGGTGGATGCCTACATTAATGAATTACCCGAAGCAATTTGGAATCGCCCTAAACAAGGATTTACTTTTCCTTTTGAAAATTGGTTTAAAGAAATGAATGCTTTTAAAAATACAGCATTAGTGCCAACTTGGATTTATCAACTTTTTATAAGTAAAAAATTGAATTTTTCAAGGCTTTGGGCAGTTTTTTTGTCAAACAGATTGTGTAAAAAAGATGCTGTTCACAACCTAGATTAGTAAGAGTTGAAGAGAAAACATACTGGGTGGGTTTTGTAAGATACTTTTATAAAATTTACATCAATACAAAAAAATTAATATACCTCTAGAACAATAGGAAGAGAAAGAAATGATTGAAGTAGTACACTTTCAAAGAAAAAGAAGAGGCGAAGGAAATCATAGCATCGAAAGTTATTTCAAAGATATCAGAGATTTACAACCTGATGATATTAGAATTACACCAAAAATATTAAAGTTTGTAAGTAATGATTATCTTAAAAGACTTTACAATGCTATTGAGGTTATCTTCTATCAAAAAGATATTAACCATAACACAGGTGATATACATTTTGCAAATATCTTTTTATCCAAGAAAAAAAATATCTTAACCATTCATGATTGTGGGTTTTTAAAAAGAATCTCAGGAATTAAGTTCAAAATTATAAAGTACTTTTGGTATACATTACCAGCAAAACGTACCAGTATAATCACAGTTAATTCTAATTATACAAAACAGGATTTACTTACTTATATAAAATTTCCAGAAGAGAGAATAAAGGTAATTTACATTTTTGTTCCTGTTGTACACAAGCAAAGTCCAAAAGTATTCAACAAAGAAAAACCTGTGATTTTGCAATTAGGAACAGCGGTTAATAAAAATATTATACGCATTGCTCAAGCATTAAATGGCATTAATTGTAAATATATTGTTGTTGGAAAACTAGATGCAGCAACTATTGATACTTTGAAAGAAAACAATATTGATTTCGAAAACATAACAGCTTCTATTTCGGATGAAGAAGTAGCCGCATTATACAGGAAATGTGATGTAGTTTCTTTTGCCTCATCACTTGAGGGGTTTGGAATGCCTATTGTAGAAGCTAATGCCACAGGTAGAGTTGTTGTAACAAGTAATGTAACTTCTATGCCCGAAATAGCTGGTAATGCTGCAGAATTGGTAAATCCTTTTGATATCAAATCTATAAAAAATGGATTTCTAAAAGTAATAAATGAAGATGCACATAGAGAGCAATTAATTGTTAATGGCTATGAAAATGCTAA
>CANGOT010000216.1 GCA_947455425.1 Chitinophagaceae bacterium
CTCTTGCTGCTTTTTGAATCATTAATTGTTCTTCGGATAATACAAATTGCATTGAAAAAAAATTTAAGCCGCAAATGTAGCCTAACAGGCGTTAGTTTGTCAAGAAAAGAAAAAAAATATTGTAAAAAAAACAGATTTTTTTTTATCTGGAAAACAAAAGATTGAAGCCTCATTTGTATATTATGAAAACTGTTTACCAACATTGATTTCAGGAATTTCAGGGTGTGAATAACTTAGCTTTTAGCTCCATTTTTTCCAAACAGGTTTCCCCTATCTTCGCCACTCTCAAAAAACAAGTTTAATCAAGTAGTATATTATGAGCGACGAACAAGATATCATTAATGATGCACAAAATAAGAATTACGGTGCCGATAGTATTCAGGTTTTAGAGGGCTTGGAAGCAGTACGTAAACGCCCTGCAATGTATATTGGCGATATCGGTGTTAAAGGTTTTCACCATTTAGTTTATGAGGTTGTAGACAATTCAATAGATGAGGCTTTGGCTGGTTATTGCAAAAACATTTTTGTTAATATTCATTTAGATAATTCAATAAGTGTTAGCGATGATGGTCGTGGTATTCCAACAGCAATGCATACAAAAGAAAAAAGAAGTGCATTGGAAGTGGTTATGACTGTATTACACGCAGGTGGAAAATTTGATAAAAATACTTATAAAGTATCTGGTGGTTTGCATGGTGTAGGGGTAAGTTGTGTAAATGCTTTAAGTTCTAAACTACACGTAAAAGTTGAACGTGAAGGAAAAATATTTGAACAAGAGTATAGCACAGGTATTCCCAAATATGCTGTTCGTGAAGCAGGACTAAGTGATAGAACGGGTACCACTGTACACTTTTGGCCAGATCTTTCTATTTTTCAGGTATCCGTTTTTAATAAAGATATTTTAGAAGGAAGGTTGCGTGAATTAGGTTTCTTAAATCGTAGAGTAAATATCACTTTAAATGATTTAAGAGAAACAAATGAAGATGGAACTACTTATAGTAAAAATTTTTATAGCGAAGGTGGTATTGTTGAGTTTGTTGAAATGTTGGATAAAGCAAGTAACCGCCATCCATTAATTTCAAATACTTTGTATTTTGAAGGTCACGATGAAACAAGTAATGTAGCTGTAGAAGTGGCAATGACTTATAATGATGATTTTAAAGAGCACATCTTCTCTTATGTAAATAATATTAATACCATTGAAGGAGGAACACACGTTACAGGCTTTAGACAGGCATTAACTCGTGTGTTTAAATCTTATGGTGATAAAGAAGGTTTATTTGAAAAAGCTAAGGTTGAGATTGAAGGAGATGATTTTAGAGAAGGATTAAGTGCCATCATCTCAGTTAAAGTTCCCGAGCCACAATTTGAAGGGCAAACCAAAACCAAACTGGGTAATAGTGATGTTGCAGGAACTGTACAAACCACAGTTGGGCGTGCATTACAAGCATATCTTGAAGAAAACCCAAGAGAAGCAAAGAACGTAATTCAAAAAATAATTTTAGCAGCACAAGCACGTGTAGCTGCAAAAAAAGCAAGAGAACTAGTACAACGTAAAACGGTTTTAAGTGGCGGTGGATTGCCAGGTAAACTTGCAGATTGCAGTGAACGTGATGCAGAAAAATGTGAGTTATACTTAGTCGAAGGAGACTCTGCTGGTGGCACAGCTAAACAAGGACGTGATAGAAATTATCAAGCAATACTTCCATTGCGTGGTAAAATTTTGAACGTTGAAAAAGCAATGGAACATAAGATTTACGAAAATGAAGAGATACGTAATATGTATACTGCATTAGGCGTAACAGTTGGTACAGAAGATGATCCTAAAGCATTAAACCTATCTAAACTTCGTTATCATAAGTTAATTATCATGACCGATGCCGATGTGGATGGTAGCCATATTGCAACGCTTATCTTGACTTTCATCTTCAGATATATGAAAGAAATGGTTGAGCAAGGATATGTTTACTTAGCACAACCGCCATTGTACTTAGTGCGTAAAGGCAAAGAAGCTGAATATGCTTATAATGAAGAACAACGCCAGGAATTGGTTATTAAATTAGGTGGAGGAAAAGAAGAAAGTGTAACAATTCAACGATACAAAGGGTTGGGTGAAATGAATAGCGAACAACTTTGGGAAACAACCATGGACCCTACTCGTAGAACTTTGAAACGTGTGAACATTGATAATGCTGCAGAAGCAGACAGAGTATTTAGTATGTTGATGGGCGATGATGTTCCACCTCGTAGAGAGTTTATTGAAACACATGCAAAGTATGCAAAGATTGATGTATAAGCCTATTTTCGATTTATAGATTTACAATTTTTAGAAAACCCCAGAAGTAAAAGCTCCTGGGGTTTTTATTTAATTCATATAGTCAGGATTAATATGGTTAATATTCAAAAAAAATGAGCTGTTTGTATACAAGCATCTACACATTTGTCATCGTTTGCACAAAATCAAAGTAATAGTTACCTCAATACAAAAGCAATAAATTACTTTTAAAGCCTAAACGAAATTGTTTGCTATGAAAAAGTTCTATTTGCTCATTATTACTGCCTTACTATTCATTGCATCTGCAAATGCACAATACAATCAAATTGTTGCAAAAGATGGAACTGGCGATTATACTACAGTTCAGGCTTCTATTGATGCTGCACCAGTTAATAGCACAACGCCCTGGGTTATTTTAGTAAAGAATGGTAAATATTATGAGAAGATTAACATTCCATCCAACAAGCCCAATATTCAATTGATTGGCGAAAGTGTTGCAAACGTGATGGTTTATTATGATGATTATGCAGGAAAACCAGTAACTGGTGGCGGAACTTTAGGTACACAAAACAGTGCAAGCGTTACTATTAATGGAAGTGATTTTGTTGCCATTAATGTAACTTTTGCAAATACATTTAACTACGATAGTGCAGCAGTAGCAGGGGTTACAGGTTCTCAAGCTGTTGCGGTTGTAATAAATGCAGACAGGGTTGCATTTAAAAACTGCAGGTTCATAGGAATGCAAGACACGCTATACACAAAAGGCTCGGGCAATCCACGTCATTATTTTTACAAATGTTATATCGATGGAATTGTTGATTTTATTTTTGGAAGTTCCATAGATATTTTTGATAGCTGCGTCATCTATCCAAAAGCAAGAACTGGTACAGGAAATAGTTATATAACTGCTGCCAATACTACTACTGGGCAGGCTTATGGCTATTTGTTCAAAGACTGTGTAATACCTGCAAATACTGGTGCTACGCTTTATTATTTAGGAAGGCCATGGAACAACGCTTCAGGTGGTGTTACAGCAAATAATAAAGTTGCATTTTTTAATACTAAAATGAGTAATAGTATTAATCCATTAGGATGGACAATTTGGGATGCAGGTACCGACACTACTAAAATTACTTATGCAGAATTTCAAAGTAAAAAGATGGATGGTAGTCTTGCTGATATTAGTCATAGAGTAAGTTGGAGTAAACAACTTAGCACTACTGATACTGTTGGTTACAACACTTTAAATATGTTTAATGGATGGAATCCTTGTAGTGTGCGAGCTGATTTTTGCACCAGTCCTACTACAGAAATTGCTGTATCTAATTTTAAAGGAATTAAAGTTGCTTCAAATGCAAATTTCTCCTGGAACATAAGCTGGGCAATGGCTGGCATTAGTTATGAATTATATAAATCGATCGACAATAAAGCTAGTTTTAATTTATTAAGCACCAGTGTAGCAACAAATGATACAACTATCAATTTCACAGGAACAGATGCAGTACCTCCAGCAGGTTCAACATATTATTATTTTGTTAAAGCCTCTTTACCTGGCTTAAACTCCAGCTTCACCGATACAATTCCTATTTCATCAACACCTAGCATTAATACCACGGTAAAAAGTTTAACGAATTTCCTTCAGGGCTCTACAGCACCTAGTGCTGCTCAAACATATATTATTTCGGGAGTTAATTTATTAAACGATATTACTATTACAGCTCCAGCAAATTTTGAAATCAGCACAGATAATATTACCTGGAATATAAATCCAATAACGTTAACGCAAACTGCTGGAACTATTGCCAACACAACTATTTACGTACGATTAAATGCTGCAAGTGCTGGTAATTACAGCGGCAAAATTATACATCAAACGAATGGTGGTGGTCCTACTTACACAGATACTATTTCAGTAAGTGGAACCACACAAAGCACACCACTATTAGTATTTACCACACTACAACAATGGAATTTAATTACCAACAACGCTGATAGTGCTGCAGTAAGGGCAACGGGATTATTAGCAACTACTCCTACGTTAAACAGATTAACATTATCTAATGGAACACAGGTAGCTGCAGTGCCTGCTTACTCTGTTGCATTTGGGCAAGCTGTTGCCCCTTCAAGTGCTGGAGATGGAAAATGGACCACAGCAGTGGGTGGTAATGGTGGCAATTTAAGCAGAACCCTATATGAACAATTTACGATTAAACCTGATGTAAACTATAGCGTAAGAATAGATTCTTTAGTAGCACTGATTGGGTATTATAGTTCTGTATCAAATACTAAAATTGCCGTAGTATATTCAAAATCAAATTTCACTGCAGATAGTGCTGATGTAACGGGTGGCAAAGATCCATCAGGTGCAACACTTGCAGGCACAGCCAATGGTGCTTACTCAACTCCTGTGTTGGTTACATCAACTGTTGGCAGCAGTTTAACTTCTCAATATGCTTTTGCTTTAAATGCTGGAAACGGTGTGCAAATAAATACTGGAGAAACCTTAACCATTAGAATTTATTTTAGTTGTGGAAGCTCTAGTGCTGGCAG
>CANGOT010000217.1 GCA_947455425.1 Chitinophagaceae bacterium
CCATTTCTTTCCTAAATCGAACGAAGAATTACTATTTATTGAATACACCCAATTGGCATTATCAACTACTGAAACAACTCCCAATACATTGATATTACCACTTATTTTGTAGTTATAAATATTTGCTCCTGCATAAAACGCAAACCATTTAATTGGTTTTAAATTAACGCCAAGTTCCAATCCAAATAGTCTTGCTTTATCAGCGTTTGTAAACACCCTGTTTAAAATAGTATCAGCATAAATGCTATTAACTCTTTGTATGGGATTTTTTATATTTTGAACATATAAAGTAGAAAAGAAACTTCCTTTTTTAAAACTATGGTTCACACCTAGTTCAGCAAGATCAACAAACTGAGGCAACAAATCAGGGTCTCCTTGTTCCAATGTTTCAGAGTGCTCACGTTCTGGAATTGGATTTAGTTCAAAGTTATTATTGCGTTGCACTCTTTTACTATAACCTGTTTTTATGTTCCAGAAATTATTAATGGTGTAAAGAAGATTAGCAGATGGAAATATGTTATTCAAATTCAGCAAATGAGGCTTAGTATCATACGACAAATTCAGTTCTCTTGTTGCATATTCATTTCTCAAACCCACAACATATTGCAGCTTATTTATTTTATTTGAATATTGAACATAACTAGCATTAATAGTGTTTACAGCTTTTGCACTACCTTTAAACTTAGCGATATCTATTTGATTAGTTGCAGGTGCAACAACATAATCAAACTGACCATATTGCTTGTCATATTTATATTGGCACCCTGCTTCTAATTTTCCTTTACCAATAGCAATATTGTAATCCAATTTTATTCTATACCCTTCAATAGGATTGTTGTAAGGATTATATACCTGCTGAAAAATTACATTTTTATTGGGGTAATTAAAATTGTTGTTGATGGTATTGCCAAACAAATTGGCTCTTTCGTATTGAACAGAACTTTTTAGTGAAGATTTATTTTTGAAGTTATGGGTATAATCGAAATTTCCTAAAGTAAAATTGCCCTCTTTTATTTGAAGATTAGAATTAAAGTAAGTAAGTTGGTGAATGATATTATTAGTGGTTAAATCGGCAGTAGTATTATGATAACCTAGGTCTGCTCGTCGTGCTTGAAACTTTTTGCCAACAAAAAAGCCTATGCTCAAAGTATTCTTTTTATCTGGTGTAAACATCAATGTAGTTCTTGCTGCATAATTATATTTATCAAAGCTTCTTTCGCCACTTGATGGAAATCTAGTGATGGTATTATTAATAAAATTCTTTGTAAAAACATCTCCATCTCGATGTCCGTTTACATCATTGCGTAAATAGTTTACCCCAACAGCAACATCCCATTTTTTTTGTTTAAGGTTGAATGTAATATCTCCACCATAGCGTTGCGGATTTTCTTGGTTATGATAGTTAGTCGTTGCAGGCAAACCTCCTTGCAGATTTGTAATAACAGCTATACCATCTGTAACACTTTTTTTGGTTATAATATTAATGATACCGCTTTTACCATCGGCATCATATTTTGACGAAGGAGCAGTAATGATTTCAATATTTTCGATAGCGTTGGCAGGCAACTGACTTAATAAAGTTGCTGCATCTAGCACAGCAGGCTTACCATTTACCAAGACCAAAAATCCAGTTGAACCCCTAACATTTATTTCGCCCAAACCATTAACAGATACAGATGGCAAATTCTTTAAAACATCAATAGCAGAGCCGCCTTTAGCAAGTTCAAATTGTTCTGCTTTATAAACTTGTTTTTCTAGTTTATTATAACTATTTACTTTTTTAGATATCACAGTAACATTAGCTAACTCTTTATTAAGAGATCTTAGAAATATGGTATCTAGCATTAAAGTTTGATTCTTTTCAATAATTATATTATTTATAAACTTGGTTTGATAACCTAGAAAATAGGCTTTTAATAAATAAATGCCCGCTTTAACATTTGTTAAATTAACAATACCCTTTGTATTGGTAACTACTCCTACAATTACATTAGAATCTTTTACATTTAATATGGTAACACTAGCGTACTCTATAGGTTTTCTATTTAATTCATCAACCACTACTGTTTTAATAGTAGCAGATTGAGCTAAAGAAACATTTTTAAATATTGTTAATGAGAAAAAGAGAAGAAGAAGTTTTTGAATCACCATTTTTATTTGATGCAGCTAAAGTAGTGATTAAAATCATGCATTACATTTATTTGCAAAAAGTATCAATAAAGCTACAGAAACTTCAAATTGCTTTTGATTAATTAGCAACATTATTATCCAATAGCTGAAGGTTTATTTCTGAAAAAATTACCAAATTTTTATTCTGCACCTTAGCCTCAGAAATTATTGAAAGCATTTTTTTTATTTCAACTTTTAGCTCTGAAATTCTTGTTATTGATTTCTGATCTTGTTTTCCAAATCTTTCCTGAAAACTAAAATTATTCATTTCCTGAAACTGTATTTTAGTCAGATAAATATTCATCAGAACTTCTTTTGCTTCTTCATCAGTAAAAACACCAGTAATTAAACTTAAGGTTTCAATTTTATTCATCTTTTCACAGAATTATAATTTGATATTCTTTTCAACATAATTAGACCAGATATTATCCCCGCTGATGCAAAAAGTTTACTAATAATTATTTCGTTCACAATAAAAGATGTAATTAAAAAGCTTAAAATAATTACTACAAGAAAGCAATTCTTTATTTGATTGATATTCATTTATTCTATTTTTATGATTGCACTTATTTTAATATTATCATTTTTTAAGAGTATAAAATCCTTAAGCTCATTTAATTCCTTTTGCAGGCTTTTAATTTTAAACTCTCTGGTTTTAATGTCCTCTTCATTATTCTGATGACTAATTTTATTTTCATGATACTTGATCTTTACTTGTATCATTTGTGTTATTAGCTCAAGTGTATCCTTGGTGCTAAATTCTCCTTGTATTAATTGTAAGTTCATATGTTTTATTATTGTCCTTGCCCTAGTGAATAAGCAGGAATATTGTCAAAAGAATATAGGTTTTCTGTTTTTATAGTATCGATATTTTGGTGCAGAGCATTCTTTAATAGTTCTATAATATTTGCTTTATTAATAGATGCTCCATCTTGCGGCATAAAACGACATCTCCAATGGTCGGTACAAAATGTTTCTTTAAATCCTTCTGGCCATACTTTAATACCACGATTAGTTATCATAGAAAGAGTAATATTATTTGTTTCTATCGTTTTTATTTTTTGTGCCAGTTCATTAGGATCAGCTCCTGTCCAGTGAACAAAAATATCTACACCCACTAAGTCTTTTTTTGCAGCAGGTTTGCGTTTGTATATAGGCAGATTTAAGGCACAATTACCTGCATATGAAACAGGTTTTAAAACTTGTGGTTTATTTCCAAGATTTGCAATAACAGCTTGAGCAAATTCCTTTGTACCAAGTTTTATTTTACTAGTTCCCTCTTTATAAATATCATATGTATGTATTCCATCTTCTAATGTTTTAAGCCAGGCATTTTGGACCTTTTCTGCAACTTCTATTTGACCAATATGGTTTAACATCATAATGGCACCTTGTAATAACCCAGAGGGATTCGCAATGTTTTTTCCGGCAATTCTAGGAGCAGAACCATGAATAGCTTCGAACATAGAACAAGATTCACCAATATTTGCAGAGCCAGCCAAACCAACTGAACCAGTTATTTGTGCAGCAACATCACTTAATACATCGCCATATAAATTTGGCATTACAATTACATCGAATGCTTCTGGCGTATCAGCCATTTTTGCAGCACCAATATCAATAATCCAATGTTCATTCTGAATCTCAGGATATTCTTGTGCAATCTCATCAAATACTTTATGAAATAACCCATCGGTTTGCTTCATAATATTATCCTTAGTGAAACAAGTGACTTTCTTTCTGTTTTGTTGTTTTGCATATTCAAATGCATATCTTACAATTTTTTCGCATCCGGGTCTGCTTATCAGTTTTAAACATTGTACAACTTCATCTGTTTGTTGATGCTCTATTCCTGCATACAAGTCTTCTTCATTCTCTCTTACAATTACAATATCCATTACAGGATGTTTAGTTCTTACAAATGGATGCAAGCTCATACATGGTCTTACATTCGAGTAAAGCCCTAAGAATTTTCTTGTTGTTACATTCAAACTTTTGTAGCCCCCGCCTTGAGGTGTTGTAATGGGTGCTTTTAAGAAAACTTTATTTCTTATAATGGTTTCCCAAGATGATGCTGCAATGCCAGATGTATTGCCTGCCAGATAAACTTTTTCACCTACTTCAATTTCTTCAATTTCAATTTTTGCTCCTGCCGCAAGAATAATTTCTAAGGTCGCATCCATAATTTCCGGCCCAATACCATCGCCTTTAGCCACTGTTACTTTTGTCATGTTAAATAGGTTTTAATTAATTGATAATGCAAAATAGATGGAATATTTTCATAAGTATTTATTTATATTTGCTATAATATACATAAAATATATTTATGAATTACACTTTAAATCAACTACAGATTTTTTTAAAAATAGCTCAAACATCAAGTGTTACAAAGGCTTCAGAGGAGCTACATTTAACTCAACCAGCTGTATCTATACAGCTAAAAAATTTTCAAGATCAGTTCGATATTCCATTAACAGAGGTTGTTGGAAGAAAAATTTACATTACAGATTTTGGGAAAGAAATTGCAGAAGCTGCGGAAAATATTATAAGTCAAGTTCACGCCATAAACTTTAAAACAATGGCACACAAGGGACACTTAACCGGAAGATTGAAAATTTCAATAGTGTCAAC
>CANGOT010000218.1 GCA_947455425.1 Chitinophagaceae bacterium
CAGTTGATACACCAATATTAGGTGCTGAATTGATAATCATCTTCACTACATTGCTATTAGCTGTGGCTGTTGTTTGGCAACTATTATTAGCTGTTAACACGCAACTTACTATACTATTATTAGCAAGTGTGGTGGTTTGGTAGGTATTACTATTCGCTCCAACAATATTATTACCATTTAGTTTCCATTGATAGGCTGGTGATGCTCCACCATTAGTGGCATTGGCAGTAAAGCTTACTAAAGTTCCTACACATACATTGTTCGCACCTGCTGTTACTGTAATACTTGGTGTAGTAGCGGTACTTAGGGTGATGTTTACTGTTACTGCACTATCACATCCTGCTGCATTGGTAAAAGTTGCTGTGTGGCTACCTGCTGTGGTGTATGTTACTCCATTGAACACATAACTACCTCCTGAACAAATACTCGTGTTAACTGTGGTTGGTGTACTAGCTTGTGTAATGGTTAAATTTAAAGTAACCAAACTATCGCAACCACCTGCATTAGTTAAGTGTATCGTATCTGTATTATTACTGGCAGTATAAACCTTATTACCTTTGGCTGCCCAAGTGTAACTATTGCAAGCACTTATCGTAAATATGCTTGTGGTAGGTATGCAAGGGCAAGCAATACTGGTGGGGGTGAGTCTTTGGATAGTTGTACCATCACCCAATTGTCCGAACCCATTAAAGCCCCAAGCCCATAAACTGCCATCAGTTTTAATTGCTAAACTATGAGCAAAACCTCCATTAATGCTTGCCCAATTGGTGGCAGTACCTATTTGTACAGGGCTGTTGCTTTGGGTTGTTGTGCCATCGCCCAATTGCCCAGAAGAATTCCAACCCCAAGCCCATAAACTGCCATCCGTTTTTATGGCAGTGGAATGATAAAAACCTCTACCAATGCTTGCCCAATTGGTTGCAGTGCCTATTTGTACAGGGCTGTTTCTGTTTGTAGTAGTACCATCGCCCAATTGACCAACAATATTCCTACCCCAAGCCCATAAACTGCCATCAGTTTTAATGGCAATGCAATGTTCTCCACCTGCATTAATGCTTGCCCAATTGGTGGCATTGCCTATTTGCACAGGGCTGTTCCTTTGGGTTGTTGTGCCATCGCCAACTTGTCCATAATTATTGCTACCCCAAGCCCATAATGTGCCATCAGTTTTAATGGCAATGCAATGTTGACCGCTGTAACTTCCAGCGTCAGCACTAATGAATCCCCAATTGGTAGCTGTGCCTATTTGCACAGGGCTTTTCCTTTGGGTTGTTGTGCCATCGCCCAAATTTCCACCTCCATTATAACCCCAAGCCCATAAACTGCCATCAGTTTTGGTGGCGAGGGTATAATATGTACCCGCACTAATGCTTGCCCAATTGGTGGCAGTACCTATTTGAACTGGGCTGTTACTTTGAGTTGTTGTTCCATCACCCAATTGTCCTTGATCATTATAACCCCAAGCCCATAAACTTCCGTCTGTTTTAATGGCGATGGTATGAGTATAACCTGCACTAATGCTTTTCCAATTGGTTGCCGTGCCTATTTGAACTGGGCTGTTTCTATTTGTAGTAGTGCCATCGCCCAATTGTCCATAAGCATTTCGACCCCAAGCCCATAATGTGCCATCAGTTTTAATAGCAATCATGTGGCCATATCCTGCACTAATGGCTTTAAAGCAGCCTTGTGCATTTAAGGTTGTTGTGCCTATAAATGCTAATAGGCAAAGTGTAATAATTTTCTTCATTTGAATTTTTAATTTAATGAACTGCAAAAAAAATTACAAATGATAAAAGAAGCGAAAATGAGGACGTAAAGTTTCAGTCATTTCAAGGAAATGACTGAAACTTCTTAAAAATTGAAGTTAATTCGCATATTTTAAGCCTAGAAAGTTCAATTGGTAAAGAAAAAATTTGGCAATTGATGATTGCCCTATTTTACAAATGGGGGTATTATCAGGCAATCAACCTCATTACAAAATCAGCAGATTAACTTTTCGATTTAATAAACTGGGTTGGGGTTACACCTAAATAAGTTTTAAATGCCCGATTAAAAGTGGTTTGAGAGGCAAATCCAGATTTTACTGACAGGGCTTCTATCGTGATCTCTTCAGTGATATCTTTTTCTAGCAGCGATTTCGAAAATTGTATTCGCAGCTGGTTTCGCCAATCGGTAAATTTTTTATCTAATATTGTGTTGAAATAATAATTTAGGTGATGTTGCGGGATTTGAATTTGCATAGCCACCTTTACAAATGAACAATCGGCTTCTAGATAAAGCTCATCTAACATCCATTTGTCTAATTTCGATTGAATTTCTGTAAGATATTCAATCGAAAACAACTGCACATATTTATCATCATTGTCATTTTCTGCTTCGGCATTGATTTCATCGGTACTGATTTGCTCGGTTTCCATTGCTACAGGTTCAACCACTTTGTTGAAAGTAGTATCTGCTGCAGGTATCAAGTACGACTCGCTTTTTTTCACCGGTATTCCATATAATATATGAGGAAAGAAAAGCAGTGCCACCATCAGCAACACATAAAGTATAGAAAAAAGTAGCATCAGCGGATAACTCTTAGTGATAAAAGCAGATTTGCCAACAACCAGTAAAGAATTAATAAACAAAATCTGATGCAAGAGTGCTGCCAACAAAACAAAGCCTGAAAATATCAATACCCATCTTTTTATAACTTGAAAATCGTAGGTATGGTTCTTATTATTAAAAATCTTAACCTTATAATTAAAAATCAAACACCAAGTTGCTATTGCATAGATAAGAGGATGCAAGGGTCGCATAAAACGGTTAACAATGGGCGGAACAATAACATTGGGTCTATATTTCAGCGAACCCCAGTCGTTACTTTCAATACATCTGGCAATGTTCATTTTATAATCCAAACTTGAAAATATATAAGGTATGGTACCTATAAATACAACTATAAAAACTAAAAAATGGAGATAGTCTTTTTTAGACAAGCGGGTATTGTCTCTTAAGATGCTTCTTATATATAAATATGCAAAAGGTCCAATGAGATACACTGTGGCGGGCAGTCCAGCAGCAAACCAAGTGATTGCCGTTAACGAGTGGCTGAAAATAAAAACATACTGTATGAGATAAAACAGTGAAGATAAAAATAGAAAGCCTGCAAGATAGATATTGGCTCTATTATATCCTTGATTGTAAAAAAACAATAATACCGATAAAAGCATTCCGGTAAGGGTAATATATACTACGGGAGAGTTCAGTTGAAAGTTTTTTCCAAATCTGTAATATTAAAATAAAAAATCGAATAAATTCAGCAAAAAGTACCTTTTATTAAATAAAAAGATTCTAAATCAATTGATGTCTTTTTTTGGTTGGAACCTAAAGTCCGACCAGTCGTGAGCAGGTTTTATACCAAATTGCACAATAAAATTCGCACTTAGCTATAACGTCACCGTAAGTAACGAAGTAGTATAGGGCAACTCCTGAGATTACTTCAGGAACGAACCTTTGCAATAACTGCTTTAGGTTTCGGAATTTTATTAATTGAATTAGTTTTACGAACAAAAAGCCTCCGATGTGTTAAAAGCATCGGAGGCTTTTTCAGTTGACAGCCGACCGTCAACTGAAAACCGATTACTCAACCACTAATTTTCTGGTAGTTTTCCCTTCACTTGTTATAACACTTACAAGATAAAACCCTTTGCTTAAGTTAGCAATATCAATAGTATTATTACCCATACTTAATGGCTGTGTTTTTACTTGTTTGCCATAAAGGTCAGTAACCACAATACTACCATTACCAATTAACGTTTTAACATTTAAACTGATAAACGTTTTAGCAGGATTTGGATACATTGTAAACTCATTGCTACTCACTAGTTGCTCATTGCTATTTGTTCCTTTATGTCCAGGACAATCTACTACTGTTCCTACTATACTTCTGCTATTGCTGCAACCATTTACTGTTACTGTATAAAGCACAGAACCTTTACCTACTCCTATTATACTGGCAACGCCTCCACTTGTTACTGTTACAACTGAATTGTTGGTGCTGCTCCAGATACCTCCTGCTGGTGTACCTGCCAAACTAAAGGTTTTATTGTTGCAGTATGCTGTAGAGGGTATAGCATAAGCTTGTGGATTTACGGTATTGCCCACTGCATAATTTATTGATGGTTGTGCTGGTATAGCATAAACTGGTAAACCTATACTTACATAATTGCTGCAACCATATGCATTGGTCACAGTGTATTTAATATTAGCTGTGCCTTGATATACACCAGTTACAACGCCTGTTACTGAATCAATTCTTGCTGTGCTAACATTTGCACAAGTCCAAACACCATTGGGTGTAGCATCGGTTAATGTGGCTGTGGCTCCTTTACAAACACTTGATGCTCCCGCAATTGCTGATGGGGCTGCTTGTGGGGCTACTGTTACTACTGCTATGGCTACTGCTTTGCAACCATTAGATGCATTAGTTTTGGTGTAAGTCATAATAGCCGTTCCTGCACTCACAGCAGTTGCAGTTCCAGTAGCTCCTGCTGCTGTGGTTACTGTGGCTACTGATGGATTATCGGTTGTCCATACACCACCACCATTCGTATTGCTGTTATAAATTTGACGGGTACCTCCAATGGTGCAGATAACACCTCCAGTTGATACACCAATATTAGGTGCTGAATTGATAATCATCTTCACTACATTGCTATTAGCTGTGGCTGTTGTTTGGCAACTATTATTAGCTGTTAACACGCAACTTACTATACTATTATTAGCAAGTGTGGTGGTTTGGTAGGTATTA
>CANGOT010000219.1 GCA_947455425.1 Chitinophagaceae bacterium
TACACTTTCTTCCACAACTGTATTTATTTTCTCATCTATTGTGTCTAACTCTTCTTGAGTTGCAAAGTTATTCTCTAAAATAGTTTTTGTAACTTGAGTTATTGGATCTTGAGCTTTATACTCTTCAACCTCTTCCTTAGTACGATATTTTTGAGGGTCGCTAACAGAATGCCCTTTGTAACGATAGGTTTTCATCTCTAAAAGAGTTGGGCCACCGCCTTCTCTGGCTCGTTTTACAGCTCTTGCAACTGCATCATGAACAGCTTCTGGATCCATACCATCAACTTTATCACCAGGCATATCATAAGCATCGGCCAGTTTGTAAATATCAATTACATTACTGGTTCTTTCTATAGAGGTACCCATTGCATAGCCATTGTTTTCGCAAATGAAAACTACAGGCAGTTTCCAAAGCATGGCAAGGTTAAATGTTTCATGCAACATTCCCTGACGGGCAGCCCCATCTCCAAAGAAAGTTAAACAAACATTAGTGGTACCGCGGTATTGTTCTGCAAAAGCTAAACCAGCACCCGTACCAATTTGAGCACCCACTAATCCATGACCACCAAAAAATTTGTTTTCATAATCGAAGAAGTGCATACTGCCACCTTTCCCTTTTGCACAACCAGTAGCTTTACCATAAAGTTCGGCCATACATGCATTGGCAGATGTACCTTTTGCTAAGGCAAATCCATGATCTCTGTAGCCAGTAATAAATGGATCTTCGTGATTGGTAGCTGTCATACAACCAGCAGCAATAGCTTCCTGACCTACATAAGCATGAAAAAATCCACGGATTTTTCCAGCCATTTTATACATTTCTTCAGCCTTTAATTCAAATTGGCGAATGAGTTGCATCAACTCATACCAATACAGATAAGTTTCTTTTGAAAATTTTGTTGGCACTTGCTTTTTGTTTTTTTTCGAGGGGCAAATATAGGGGTAAAACAATATTTGAAGAGTAGCATCTGATTTTCTTTGAAAGAATGTAAAACAGTTTGCTTCATATTTGCACTTTACAATACTAAAATGGATAAAAATTCAACAATCATTGTTACGGGTGCTGCTGGGTTTATTGGCAGTTGTATGGTACAGTTTCTCAACGATAATGGCTATGATAACATCATCATTGCAGATGATTTTGGAGTAGAGGGTAAGCGTGTTAACTGGGAGCATAAAAGGTTTTTAGTTGCTGTAGAAAGGTTGTCTTTATTCGATTGGCTCGAATCAAATCAACCCAATATAGTCAGCTTTATTCATTTGGGTGCAAGAACAGACACAACAGAGTTTAACTATGCCATTCACGAGGAATTAAATGTTGAATACAGTAAGAAAGTGTGGCATTATTGTATTAAAAACAATACACCACTAATTTATGCATCATCGGCTGCAACTTATGGTGCTGGAGAGTTTGGTTATGATGACAATCATGAATTGCCTTTTAAGCTACAACCATTAAACCCTTATGGTATCAGTAAAAATGAATTTGATAAATGGGCTCTTCAAGAACAACATCAACCACCATTTTGGGCGGGGTTAAAATTCTTTAATGTGTATGGACCCAATGAATATCATAAGGCAAGAATGGCAAGCGTTATTTGGCATTCATTCAATCAAATAAAAAAAGATGGCATTGTAAAACTCTTTAAAAGTCATAGACCCGATTTTAAAGACGGACAACAATTGAGAGACTTTGTTTATGTTAAAGATCTAGTGAATGTAATTGGTTGGATGATGGAATCTGTTGATAGCAAACCTTCTGCAATTGACAGTGGTCTTTACAATTTAGGAACTGGCAAGGCAAGAAGCTTCGACGATTTGGTGAAAGCTACTTTTGCGGGTCTCGACTTAGAACCTAATATAGAATACATTGATATGCCCTTAGACATCAGAGATAAATATCAGTATTTTACAGAGGCCAATATGCAAAAGCTCATTGATGCCGGTTACACAAAAGATTTTTATTCTTTAGAAGAAGGTGTTGGCGATTATGTGAGAAATTATTTGAATGCTGGACTAAAAATATACTAACAAATGCAACATAAAATTGCCATCATTGGTGGCGGAAATCTGGGCTCTGCAATAGCAGAAGGTTTAATAGCAGCGAACTTTACACAACCAGAAAACATTATCATTACTAAAAGAAATATTGCAACACTCGATTCTTTAAAAAGTAGGGGAGTGGTTGTAACAAATAATAATCACGAAGCTATTGCACAAGCTAGTTATGTGATTCTGGCTGTTAAGCCTTTTCAAATAAAAGAAATACTCGAACAATTAAAGCCAAGTTTAAATCCACTACAACACACACTGGTAAGCGTTATTACAGGTATATGGATAAAAGATATTCAGGAAATAGTAGGCAACGACTTTACTATTTTTCGTGCCATGCCCAATACTGCAATAGCCATTCAACAAAGTATGACTTGCATTTGCAGCAGCCAGGCAACAGATGCGGGTAGTGAATTTATCGTAAACCTTTTTAATCAGCTTGGTAAGACCGTATATATTGAAGAAAAATTAATGGATGCAGCAACAGTGCTTGCAGCCTGTGGTACTGCTTATGCTATGCGTTTTATTAGAGCGAATATTCAGGGTGGAATAGAAATTGGCTTCTCTGCACAAACAGCTTCTTTAATTGCAGCACAAACAGTTAAAGGTGCTGCAGAATTATTGCTGCAGAAAAACACACATCCAGAACAGGAAATCGATAAAGTAACAACTCCAAAAGGGTGCACCATTGCTGGTTTAAACGAAATGGAGCATCAGGGATTTAGTTCGTCATTAATAAAATGTATTGTAACCAGCTACAAAAAAATAACCGAGGGAATGTAACAGAGTTTCTCTAAAACATACCTTTCCAATATTATTAATAAGCCTAGTTCAATAGCTTATCTGCATCCACAGCAGCAAATTTGTTCACAATAGTTGCTCCTTGCATTAAAAAATAGGTAGGGTTTGCTCGAGCAGCTGTTTTTAAAACAGTACCGTCAAGTTTTAAAACACGGCTGTAATCGAAAGTAAATGCTTTAACGCCTTCAACATCACTTGTTACAAGATAGTAAGGGATTTTAGCATCGCTAATTTTATTCAATGCAGTCATATTAATGAAAGAATCAAATGCCCTGGGATTTGCAGGGAACTCTTTTACAAAAATTAACACATATTTCCCCTGTTGATTTAATATCTGATCAGTAATGTTATTAGAACTGTCCAATGTTTTTAAAGTAAAATCAGAAATTTTAGGTGTGTTATTTCCTTTGCGAATCAGTGTCTTTTCCTCTTCACCTACTTGCACATAAGTACTATCAAAATCATCAGGAAATTTCTCGGCATTTATTTTAATAGTTTGTCCATTTTTCTTATAAGTGTAAAATATAGCAAAACTGTCAGATACAGCACCCACAGGCGGTTTCATTTGTTCTAAAATGTTATTTCCTTTTTTGAATGGTAAGCAATCTTTAAATGGTAAATGGTTCAAAGCATACCATTGCATACCTGCAACAGTAGCAAATGATATGGCAATCATAACAAACGATATTTTAGCCGAAAATAGAGGCTGAATTTTTTTGTATGAAAAGAATATAATGAGAATCAGTATCAGTAAAACCACATCTTTTGTAAAAGTTTGTTGTGGTGTTAAGGGAACACAATCGCCAAAGCAACCGCAAGCAGCAATCTTGCCACTAAACAACACATAACTGGTTAAAAAAGTAAAAAATGCAATCAAGAGTAATAGTAACCAACTAAAGAATTTGCTTCTCCAACCAATAATAATGGCAATACCCGCAACTACTTCAACAATGTTCATGGCAATAGAACTACTAAGCGAAATGCTGTTTAAAAATTCAGTATGCCAGGCTTCAAAAAACTCTCGCATCTTATAGCTTAAACCGTGTGGATCGTTGGCTTTAATTAAGCCAGAGAAAATAAATAATAATCCAACCAACCATCTGCAAATTGTTACAATTATTTTCATTCTACAATTATTTTAATTCTGTCGCAAATTTATGTGTTGCTTTTTAATCATCCGCATAAACAATAAATCGTAAACTGTAAACCTTTCTATATTTGCACCTCATTAATAAACACACTATGACTTCTTTTGCCCAACACAATTTTGCTAACCAAAAAGCATTAATAAGAGTTGATTTTAATGTTCCTTTAGATAAACAAACTCTTGCTATTACTGATGATACAAGAATGACTGCAGCTGTTCCAACCATCAAGAAAATATTGAATGATGGTGGAAGCGTAATTTTAATGAGTCATTTGGGAAGACCAAAAGAGGGACCCGAAGATAAATATTCATTAAAGCATATAGTTACACATCTTATCAAATTATTAGATGGTGCAACTGTAAAATTTGCTGATGATTGTATAGGTACAGAAGCTGTTGAAAAAGCTGCCCACCTTCAAGCTGGGGAAGTGCTTTTGCTAGAGAATTTGCGATTTTATAAAGAAGAAGAAAAAGGGGATGCAGATTTTGCGAAAAAACTTGCAGCACTTGGCGATGTATGGGTAAACGATGCTTTTGGCACAGCACATAGGGCTCACGCATCTACTGCTGTTATTGCACAATTCTTTGCACCAGAAAAAAGATTTTTTGGTTTGTTGATGGATGCTGAAGTTGCTGCCGCCGAAAAAGTATTGCATAAAGCCGATAAGCCTTTCACAGCAATTATAGGCGGAGCAAAGGTTTCAGACAAAATACTAATTATAGAAAACCTGCTTGAACGTGCTACCGATATTATTATTGGTGGTGGAATGGCATATACTTTTATGAAAGCCGA
>CANGOT010000220.1 GCA_947455425.1 Chitinophagaceae bacterium
ACCTGGTTATACAGCTGTTGAATCACCAGATCAGTGTAATAGTCATCCATCATTTGGTAGACATATTGCCGAGGTTTTTGATGCGACTTTAAACAAATATGTTTTTGAATTCTATATTCATGTTCCTACCTCATTTCCTGTAACAGCCCCTACTGCAGATAATGATAGATGTATTAATTTCGACAGACAAAGAGTAGAAATTAAAACCTATGAATCATCTCCGGCAAACCTTAAAGGAACAATTGGTGAAACTATCACTTACAAATGGAAATTCAAATTGCCAAATGATTTTCAGCCATCTCCTAATTTTACACATATTCATCAAATAAAAGCAGTTGGAGGAGATGATGGGGATCCATTATTTACTTTGACAGCAAGATATGGAACTCCGAATACGCTACAATTGCTATATTATCTAGATAGTAATACATCAGCAAATGTTTTAACATCCGCCAACCTTTCATCATTTTTGGGTTCTTGGGTAGAAGCAACAGAAGTTGTTAATGTTGGGGCTAATGGTACCTATTCTATTAATGTTAAACGTGTAAGTGATGGTTTAAATTTGTTGTCATACACGTCATCTAATATTCAAACTATACGTCCATCAAATAATTTCACAAGGCCTAAATGGGGTATTTATCGAAGCTTGTTAAACCCGTCTTATTTGAGAGATGATTCTATTCGGCTGTCTGATATTTTTATTCAAGAAGCTGTATTACCTGTAAAACTCACTAGTTTCAATGCTGTAATAATTAATAAAAAAAATGTATTCAATTGGGTTGTAGAAAATGAAGTTAATGTAAAACAATACGAGCTTGAAAGTAGTAATAATGGAGTTGATTTTTCTACTGCAGGAATAATAAAAGCTACCAATGCATCCCATTATTCATTTGAACTAGACAATCGAAATGAAAAACAGTATTATCGTCTGAAGCTTATTGATAATGATGGAAGATTTTCGTATTCAAATATTATTTCATTATTTAATAAGAGTAATATAGAATTAACTGTTTATCCTAATCCTGCAAAGCATTATGTTACAATAACTACCAATATAAAAAATGAAAATACTTATTTAATGATTACAGATGCTGTGGGTAAACTATTTAAAAAAATGATAGTAATAAGTGATATTATAAATATAAATACAAGCTCATTTTCAAGTGGAATGCATCATATTCAAATAATAAAAGACAATCAATTAGTTTGTGATTATCCTTTAATAATTACGAAATAAAATTAAATGAGATTATTTTCTATCATATTGATTCTAGTTGTATGTTGTAGTTGTTCAGCACAGCATAAAGCTGCATCTAAAACTATAGATGTTTATAATGCGATTGATTTGCAAGAGGCATTAAATAATGCAAAAGCAGGTGACAATATTGTATTGAAAGATGGTGTTTATAATGGGAATTTTATTATTCCTGCAGCAGCAAATGGCTCTTCAGATAAAGCAATTACTTTGAGTGGATCTAAAAAAGTTATTCTCGATGGTAATACAATAGCTAAGGGTTATGTCTTGCATTTGCAAGCAAGCTATTGGATAATAAAAGACATTACAATTACAAATGGTTTAAAAGGAATAATGTGTGATGGAGCCAACCATAATGTAATTGATAATATTACTGTATATAATATTGGAGAAGAAGGAATTCATTTTCGAAAATTTTCTTCTCATAATGTTTTGCAGCATTCAACTATTACGAATACAGGCTTAAAAACTGCAGATTACGGCGAAGGAGTTTACATTGGAACAGCGGTTAGCAATTGGTCAAGATATACCAATGGTGTTGAAGATAAATCTGATTCCAACAAAGTACTCAATAATACAATCGGACCCAATATTACTGCAGAGTGTATTGATATTAAAGAAGGTACTTCTGGTGGTATTATTCGTGGTAATAAGTTTAATTCAACTGGTATTACAGGTGCAAATAGTGGAGACAGTTGGATCGATGTAAAAGGCAATGGCTATTTAATAGAAAGCAATACTGGCTTTAATCCTGCCGGTTCAGTATTAAAAGATGGTTATCAGGTTCACTGTGCAGTGGATGGGTGGGGGAACTTCAACATTTTTAAAAGTAACGTCAGCGAAATTAATGTTGATGGTTATGGAATAAATGTGGTGTTAAAAAGCAATAAGGGAAATGCTGTAGGTAATTTAGTGTATAAAAGTAATGTGATAAAGGGATTGAATAAAAATATTTCTAACATTGAATTAACTGATTAGTATATGAAAGTAAAAGGCTTGCGTTGGTGGATTATTGGGCTTATTGGATTAGCTACTGTTATCAATTATATTGATAGAAGTGCTATCAATATCATGTGGCCATATATCTATAAAGAATTTGGAATTGCAGATGTTGATAGTAAAAGTGCACTAGCATATATCACAACATTTTTTATGATTGCTTATGCAATAGGACAAACAGTCACTGGCAAAATGATGGATGCTATTGGTACAAGATTAGGAATGGCTGTTTCTATTGTAGGTTGGAGTATTTCTATTGCATTACACTCACTAGCAAAGGGCTTGTCTTCATTTGGTTTTTTTAGATTGATGTTAGGAATTTCTGAAGCTGGAAATTGGCCTGGTGCAACAAAAAGTAATGCTGAATGGTTTCCTGCAAAAGAGCGTGGAATCGCACAGGGAATATTTGGAGCAGGTGCTTCATTAGGATCTGTAGTGGCTGCACCTTTTATTGCTAGCTTATATTTGGCTTTTGGTTGGAGAGTAACATTTATTGGTATTGCTGCATTAGGATTACTGTGGTTAATTCCTTGGTTAATTATTAATAAATCAACGCCAGATAAACATAGTTGGATTACTAAAGAAGAACAAGAACATATTTTAAGTTCTCAGGTAAATACTAGCAATATTGGAGCTAATGAAAAAGTATATACCTGGAGGGAATTATTACATTTTAAAAATACCTGGGGCATTCTTTCATCAAGATTTTTTATTGACCCAGTTTGGTGGTTATTTGTTACTTGGTTGCCAACTTTCTTAAAAGAACAATTTCATTTTGATATTAAACAGGTAGGTGCATTTGCCTGGTTCCCTTATTTGTGTGCAGCTATTGGTGGACTCTTAGGTGGTATTTATGCATCTCAAAGAATAAAAAAAGGAATGGATGCAGCTACAGCCCGCAAACAAGCAGTAACAATTGGATGTACTTTAATGTTGGGTTCACTTGCTTTAACGGCTTTTTATTTAGATACACTAAAGGATAATATCAATTTGGCAATTGGGTTAATAAGTACAACTTTATTCGGTTTTCAGTTCTTAATTTGCAACATACAAACTTTACCATCAGATTATTTTAGTGGTAAAAATGTAGGCACTGTTTCTGGCATGGGGGGCACTACTGCTGTTTTAGGTACTTTAATTACAACTTTATCCGTTCCTTATATCACAAAAACAGGATATACATCTTTCTTTATTTTAGGAAGTATTTTAGTACCATTGTCTTGGATTTGCATCTCATTCATCACATCAAAAAAAATATTAATTAACAATTAAAAATTCACAACTATTCTTAAACAAAAAAAACAAAAAAGTATGAAAAAGTTTTTACTCTTACTGTGTTTAACAACACTCATTTACAAAGCACAAGCTCAAACAACTTATTACTGGGTTGGTGGAACTACTGCAAGCTCAATTAAAACAAATGCCAATTGGAATACTGCTTTAAATGGCA
This sequence comes from Chitinophagaceae bacterium, assembly GCA_947455425.1. Classification (GTDB taxonomy): domain Bacteria; phylum Bacteroidota; class Bacteroidia; order Chitinophagales; family Chitinophagaceae; genus CAIVPM01. Next base: position 3,705 of record CANGOT010000220.1, read on the forward strand.
GTGGTACTGTAAGAACAGTAAATGGAATTGATGATATTTTAATTTTTGATGGTTCTAATATTGGTGGCACAACGCCTGCAACAGGAACCATTAATGTAATTGTTACCTCTGATTCATCTTCGAGATTTATTTTTCAAAATGCTGCTAATGTAGTTTTTGCCAGACCAACTGCTTCCGCTAGTAATGCTACACTTTCTCTAATGGGAGGTACTGGCGATGACTTAACTATTGATGCAACTTCATCTGTAACATTAAGTGGTAGTGCAGCCGATGGAGCTGTTGTCATAAATTTATTTGCTGGTGCTACAGGTAGTATTTCTGGTAAATTAACCGAAACTGGCACTGCTGGTCACAGATTAACTTCTCAAACACTATATGGTTTGGTTTTTAAACCAACTGCTATTTGTACATTATCAACAACGCCTACAGCCTCTGGTTATCCTTTTGGTAGTGCATCACAAGGTGTAAATAATGGAGTTGTATTTCAATCTGGTGCCACATTAATCACAAGTGCTACTTATAGTCCAATGGGTGGCACTTCTACCCATCAAGCTGCCTTATTGTTACCTGGGTCTAATTATTATATTAAAACAACCAATGCTGCAAATACTGGTTCATGGACTTCCAATAAATATTTTGGAAACGTATATATTCAAAATGGAGCTTCTGTGACCGCTGACGGTTCTACTTTGTTTATGGAGAATTTAACCATCGATGCTGGTTGCACTTTTACAACCCATACAAGTGGTTCAACACCTATTATGAAAAATTTAGTTGTTAATGGAACAATGACTTCTCCTACTGCTTCTACGAATTCAATTGTAATGGGTGGAGACGGTGCACAAACTATTTCTGGAACTGGTACTATTGATGTGGCTTCTTTTTTAGTTAGCGAAGTAAGCAATACAACAATTTCTAAGAATATTAATATAGCGAATGCTGCTACAATTTTTGGAAAATTAGATTTTGGAGCTAGTAATGCTATTTCTGGTACTGGAACTTTCTCTAGTAAAGGTAGCTATACACCTGTATATCTTACAGGAAATGTTATAGCTGATTCTTTTAGAGTGA
>CANGOT010000221.1 GCA_947455425.1 Chitinophagaceae bacterium
ACCCTATTTTGTGTTGGCAAGCCAATATCGTTTAAAATAATAGTCAATCCAACACCCAAATTAACAAGCCCATTAAATGATACTATTTGCACTAACACGGTATTTAGTTATCAGGCAACTTGTGCTACTGTTGGGGTTAAATATGCTTGGAACAGAGACACAATATCAGGCATCACCAATGCTCCACAAAGTAGTACAGATAGCTTAGGTAAAATAGATGAAGTGCTAGTTAATATAACAGCAGCTCCAATTGATGTTATTTATAAAATTAAACTTGTTGCAACCGATGGTTCTATAAACACACAAAACATCACAGTAACAGTAAATCCTGACTCAAAAGCACAATTCACTTTCACTACAAACAAACTCTGCACGCCGGGTATTATAGATACAAACATCATAAAAACTATCGACTATCCTAATGCCAATAGCAATTATCAATGGTATGCAAACAATGCTTCTTGGGGCAATAGCATTTTATTTTCTGGATACACCATTGTAAACAATGGCGACAGTGTAAATATTCAATTAATTGCTATAAATAAATATGGCTGCAAAAATGATACTGTTCGTCAGGAGTTCTACACAGTAAAAACGCCAAAAGCATCATTCACAAAAGACACTTCAAAAGGATGTGGTCCACTAATTGTAAACTTCACAAATACTACAACACCATTAAACGAACCTTCCTACAAATGGTTATTTGGAAATGGCGATTCATCAACCCTGCAAAACCCTTTGCCAGTAACATTTATGGCCGACACAAGTGCTTTGCGTAGAGATACAACTTATTACATCACGCTTATTGCTTTTAACCAATGCGATACTATAAAATTCTATGATTCTGTAAAAGTTCGTCCACAACCACGAGCATTATTTCAACCATCTTCAACTGTTGGCTGTTCTGTATTTCATTTCAATGCAGTTAACAATTCTTTAGGTGTACCTAGTACATTCTATTGGTATTGGGGCGATGGAAATATTGATTCAACATTTAATAATGCAAAAGTTTTTCACGATTATCACACAGGGGTTACTGACACCTTCACTTTAAAACTATTAAATAAAAACGAATGTGGGGTTGATAGTTTTAAAGTAGATATTGTTGTGTACCCGAATGTAGTATTTCCTAAATTAATTGTAAATGGTCAAAATACTTTTGCTTGTGCACCACAAACTATTCAGTTTATAAATAACTCATTTGGTGGTAATTTATATAAAATAGATTTCGGCGATGGTTCTCCTAAATATGTTACTACCAAAGGACTCGATACTGTATATCATCTCTACCCTGTTGGTGGCACTTATATAGCATCCATTTATGGAACAAATGGCTGTTCAGATACTATCACATATCAAACAATCATAATTTATCAGGCACCAAAAGCAAACTTTGCAATTCTGTCCAATCAACTCTGTAGAAACTATCCAATTCAATTTAAAAATTTATCAGACACTACTTTAAGCTTTGAATGGTGGTTTGGTGATGGGGCTACATCAACTAGCATCAACCCTATACATCATTATATTGCTACAGGCAATTATACAGTTACACTTATTGCTAAATCCACAAACCCAACAGGAGCAATATGTACAGATACAATGAAGATGAATATCACTATTCATCAATTGCCGGTAAGCTTCTTTACAAATAATTCAGCTATTCAAAACTGTCAGCCCTATTATTTTATTGGCATCACAAAACCTTTAGCAAATGAAATAGTAAATTGGAATTTCTATGATAGCTATAGCATTGATACCACAATGTCTGGAAACGTTGGTACACATACCTTTTATCAAGTTGGGAATTATAACATAAGGCTTATAACTTTAAACATTTTTGGTTGCAGTGATACTACCACTACAACTGTTAAAGTAATTGAAACGCCAAAAGTAAAAATCACAGCCACAGATTCTATTATTTGCACTCCTGGCAAGCAAGTTACTTTCAATAGTTCCATTATTTATACTGCCCCTGATGCTGTAAATTATAGTTGGTATGTTGATGGAGTGTTACAAGGTAATAATAAAACATTTACTCACAATTTTACAGCACCAGTAAACATTACAAATGCTGTAGTATTTCAAATAAAATTAGTTGTCACTAATTCTTATGGCTGTCGAGACTCTGCAAAAACAACCGTAGTTATTTATCCTAAAGCACAACCATCATTTGCTATAAATGCCAATATGGGCTGTGTTCCATTTAGCTTGCAGTTTAATAGTACAACACAATATGCAAATATTTATAGTTGGTATTTGGATGGCAATTTGTTTTCAAACCTACCAGCACCCAATCCAATCGTTTTAAGCAATCCAGCTACCACATACACCATTAAATTAATTGCTAATCACACATTAGGTTGTGGTGCAGATTCTGTTACAAAACAGTTCACTACCTACACCAAACCTATTTCAAACTTTCTAATCCCAAATAAAAATTCTTGCACAGGAATCCTCAATATTCAATGCTTCGATTTGTCATCAGTTGTTGGTGCAAACATTACAAAATGGAATTGGATTTTTGGAGATGGCACAAACGACACACTCAAGAATCCAACACATACCTACACTACAGCAGGACATTTTAACATTGGATTAATTGCAACAGATAATCGTGGTTGTGTATCAGACATTTCGTACCAAACAGTAGCAAACTTTGGTAAACCCAAGGCTAATTTTAATATTGGCAATGCTTGTGTAAAAAATCCAGTGATGCCAGTAAATCTATCTACAGCAGGACTTGGCAGCACAGCTATTACAAATTATTTATGGAATTGGGGAGATGGCAATTATGCAATAGGCAATCAACCAATTTATGTTTATCAAAACGAAGGCAATTATACCATCACATTAATTGTAACATCCGATAGCAGTTGTGTTGCCGATACACTAAATAAAAAGATAACTGTTTATGGAAAACCAACAGCAGACTTTACATTCGAAAACAATTGTGCTAAAGAAAACACGCTTTTCACCAATGCTAGTTTATATGGCTTTGGACAGTCTTCAATAGGCAATTCAAAATGGTTGTTTGGCGATGGTGGCACAAGCATCAACTACAATGCAACACATATATTTAATACTACAGGAGACTATTGGGTTGAGCTAATTGTTTCAGGAAATCGTTGCCCTAATTTATTAGATAGTATTAAAAAAATAGTGACTGTTCATAAACCTAGAGACCCGGTAATCTATCCAAGAATTGAAGGTGTAAGAGGCACTCCTATTCAATTATATGCATTATCAGGAGGCGTTCAATACAGTTGGTTGCCAATAACAGGATTAAGCAATGCAGGAGTTCAAAACCCTATAGGCAACTATACTATTGCACATCCCAACATTATTAACTACAATATCAACATTACAGATTCTTTAGGATGCAAGGTAACAGATAAGCAAGAAATATGGCTTTTTGGCGATGCCGATGTTTTTGTTCCAACTGCCTTTACACCTAATGGCGATGGAGCCAATGATGTGCTAAAACCTTTATATGTAAACATTGCTAGAATTCAGTATTTCAGAATATTTGATAGGTGGGGCAAAGTTGTTTTTGAAACAAGTGATATGGGTAAAGCTTGGGATGGAACTGTAAATGGAAATCCACTTCCAATGGAGACCTATTCGTGGATGATTGATGCAATCACACAACAAGGTAAAGAAATTATTAAAAAAGGTAATGTAACACTAATAAGAGATTAGCGATTGAAAAAAATGAAAATGAAAAAATTATTTCAAAATGTCAAAAAAAAACTATTCTAAAATGATTGCTAATTAAATTAAGCCATATTAAAAAGTGGCAGTCGCAAAAGTTAGAGTTAGCCTCTGATAAGTTTTACTAAAACACTTCGAAAATTAAGTAGTATTTAAATAAAGCCTCGATGGGAAGATTCTTGCCGAATCAATCTCAAGCATTAAGCAGATTGCTTCGGCAAGAACTTAGCAGCAATGACTGTCTAATTTCCGAAGAGTTATAGTAAGCAGGAAAATGATTAATCAACATATTACATGAACATCGAGAAACAAATTGAAGCATACATTCTGAGCCAGCCAGAACCTAAACGCAGCGAAATGCAAGAGTTGCATCAACTGATGCTAGAACTAATACCCAAGGGTAAACTATGGTTCGAGGATGGTAAAAACAAGGAAGGAAAAATTGTTTCTAACCCCAATATAGGATATGGTTCCATCACCATACCTAATGGTCATTCATAAATATTGCTTTCTTGCAGGACATTAAGTATCAAGGAATTGAAATACAGATAACGAAGTAAAGGGTAAAATCAATACATTTTTCGAAAAGTGTAAAATATTTTTGTATTTAACACGTTCGAAATGATCGCTTAACAAAAGGATAATACTGTAAGTAATTGTAAATTTTTGTTCTTATGTTGCCTAAATGGTTTTATCGCCACAGAAAATGCAACATAAATTCTTCAACGAGCAACTTTGTTTTATGAGTCTTATTCACATTTTTTGACTGGCACTTTTGCGTTTGGTGGCATTATTGCGAATTAAGGGTAGTTAGTCTTATTAAGCTAATTATTTAATTTACTATTTCTCCTTCCATATAAAAAGTAAACAACCAGTCCCACAGCCAGCCAGCTTAAAAACCAAGCCCAATTAATTTTGGTCATTCCTGTCAGTAAATACATACAACTTACCAAACCTAACAATGGGATAAGTGAAAAATTTTTTATGAATGCATAAATAGCAAGAATGATACAAGCTATCCAAAAAATAATGAGGGAAATTTGAGGTGTTGCAG
>CANGOT010000222.1 GCA_947455425.1 Chitinophagaceae bacterium
AGATTGTTTTACCCTATGCCAGGTTCTTCCATCATGCACAGTTAAATCACCAGCGTTGATGTCGAAGCCAATTTCTTTATCGTCGTCATTATTATCAATAAAATATTTTTTACCAAATAATAATTTAACCATGTTTTGTTTATGGGTTCCAGGTATAACTCTTAGTCCGCCATTCTCAAAAAGGCAATTATCCAGATGTATTCCAACATTAAGCATTGGCATAATCTTCTGTCCTAAAAATAAATCTCTCGGACTATCTGTATGCCAACCCATTTGAGTGAAAGTACTATTAGGTGTATTAAGATAGTTATTTGCAACCAGGCCATCTTTCTCGTTTTCTCCAACTCTACCTTCGTAAGGTGCAAGAAAACTTGTTAATTGTTGAAGTCTGTCGTCTTGTAATAGTTGGTGTAAGGCATCGCTGTAAAGAGAGGTAAAGCAAAAACGTTGAATTGTTTTATTGCCTTCCATATCTTTTCCAAATTTTAAAGGAATACCGTTTACTTTATCTCTACCTTCTGATAACCATTCTTTTTCTATACGTGACAATTCAGAAAGGTACAGTTGTACTTTTTCTTGATTGATGAAATTTCTGAAAATAATTACACCGTGTTTATCAAAAAAGTCCAATTGCTCCTCTGTTAATTTGTTACCTAATTCAAAATTGCAATTCCATTTTTTCATTGTATACAGATGGGCGTTTTAAACCTGATGTTAAGTCTATATTATTAAATTCTTAATTTATAAGTCGGCAAATTTAAGGTTCAAAACCTTAAAATGTTCACTTTGTTACTTTTTTATTGATGTAAAGTAATATAAAATAAATTAATAAAAGCAGATTTTGTTGTTTAGTTTAAAAAAAATAAATGCTGCTATAACATCAAAATATACTGCAAACATTGCAAAATACTATATTGCAGCCTTATTAAATTTTATGTGCGGTATTGCTGGAATCATTTCTTGTAAACCATTTTTTGAACAACAGCATTTGCTGCAACAAATGGCTGATGCTTTAAAACATCGTGGTCCAAATGGGGAAGGTTTTTACATAAATGAACAAAATACAGTTGGATTTGCACATAGAAGACTCTCAATAATTGATTTAACCGAACAAGCATCTCAGCCCTTACACTATTTGAATTACACCATTGTTTTTAATGGAGAGATTTATAATTACATAGAACTAAAAGATTTTTTAAGGCAAAAAGGTTACACTTTTTTTACACAAAGTGATACGGAAGTTATTCTTGCTGCTTATGATTATTGGGGTAAGGATTGTCTGCAACAATTTGATGGAATGTTTTCCCTTGCAATCTATGATAAAAGGCAGAACGATGTATTTATTGCAAGAGATAAATTTGGTGAAAAGCCCTTGTACTTTCTGAATTTATCAAATAATGCAAATAAAAACTTAGTAGAAGGATTTTATTTTGCCAGCGAAATGAAGGCATTTTGGGCTGTTGGTGTTGAAAAGCAAATTAATCATCCACAATTATTAAACTACCTGACGCTTGGTTATACTTCAAATCCAATAGACAAATCAGAAACTTTTTATAGCAATATTAAAACCTTGGAAGCAGGGCATTGCTTGATGTACGATGTACAAAGTATGACGTACAAAACACTTTGTTACAAACAACAAAACAATAAAATACCCAACACAGAAAACCAAACATCAAACAATGCAATAGGAACTTTTTCAAATTTACTCAGCAATTCTGTAAGCAAAAGATTGCGAAGTGATGTTGCTGTGGGAACAAGTTTAAGTGGAGGGTTGGATAGTTCGAGTATTGTTGCAAATATTCATCAACTTGTACAAAGAGGAAATTATCAACCGCAAACATTTACAGCTTCTTTTCCAGGTTTTGAAAAAGATGAAACTGCATATAGCAAAGCTGTTGCAAACTATTTTCAAATTCAGCAACACATCATTACCCCAACTGCTGGTGATTTGATTAGCGGGTTTGAAAACCTTATGTATCATCAAGAAGAGCCATTGCAAAGCAGTAGTGTTTTTACGCAGTATATGGTGTATAAACTGGCCAAAGAAAAAGGAATTACTGTATTACTTGATGGACAAGGTGCAGATGAAATTTTAGGGGGATATAAAAAATATGCTCATTGGTTTTTGCAGGAACTATTAAGAACAAATCTTGCCAGCTTTAAACAAGAAAAAGCATTGCTAAAAGCAAATGATTTTCTTGAAACCTGGAACTATAGAAATTATGTAGCTGCATTTCTTCCAGAATTTACTGCAAAGCAATTACAGGTTAAAGCGGTTCAACAGCAAAACAATCATCATTACATTGATGCAGCATATAGAAAGCAATATCAAAATGTAGATTCTTTGCAAAAGCCTGTGATTACAGTATTGCAGGATATTTTACATTACAATACTTATACGTTTGGTTTAGATGAATTGTTACGCTATGCCGATAGAAATTCAATGGCACACAGCACAGAAGTAAGGCTTCCTTTTCTGAATCATCAGTTAGTAGATTTTGTAGCATCACTACCTGCAAAATATAAAATGCACAATGGATTTACGAAATGGATTTTAAGAGAATCGGTTAAAGATAAATTGCCACAAGAAATCGTTTGGAGAAAAGGTAAAGTTGGTTACGAACCACCACAACAACAATGGTTGCAACATCCACAAATGCAAGCGATGATAAGGGCTGCAAGAGAAAAACTAGTATCGCAAAACATTTTACATAAAGGCATTTTAAACCAACCTGTTATTGCTACAGCAGCACACGATGCAAATAATCTTGACTGGAGAGTGCTATGTGCTGCACAAATATTACCTTAAAATAAAGAGAACAAATTACAATTTTTTGATTTTTGATTTACAATTTATATCTAAGTAATACAATGAGTTTTACAACAAAACAATTTGACCACAAGAGATACAAAAGAACACAACAGTGTTAATGGTATTGACTTACGAGAACTTTTGATTTTTTTGTAGAAAGACAAGAATATAAAATCTTATATGTTTAAAAACACTTTGCATGTTGCTTAATTATTCTACAAATGTTGAACGGTGCCAACGCCACCAAAGCTTGATAGTAGCAATACAGCTTGGACAACAATAAAATAAATATGCGAAGCATATACAAGCTTCTGCCAAAATAGTTGGCTAATTTTCACATTTGCTAATTTTTGCATTGCTTTACCGTTCTTTGCAGCCTATTAAATTTGCAATATGAAATTAGATACAACCATCATTCACGCAGGAATGACTCCCGACCCTAGCACAGGTGCTGTAATGATTCCCATTTATCAAACCAGTACTTATGTACAAGAAGCCCCGGGCAAACACAAAGGCTTTGAATATGCCAGAAGTCAAAACCCTACACGTTTTGCATTGGAAGAAGCTTATGCTAAAATAGAGAATGGAAAGTTTGGTTTAGCTTTTAGCAGTGGCGTGGCTGCAACAGACACTGTGATGAAGTTGCTTGAACCTGGTGATGAAGTAATTGCTGCTAACGATATGTATGGCGGCACTTATAGATTGTTTAGTAAAGTGTATGAAAAGTTTGGCATCAAGTTTCATTATGTAAATATGCAGGATGCCAATAATATCAAGGGTTTTATTAATGCCAATACCAAACTGATATGGGCCGAAACACCTACCAATCCTTTAATGAATATTGTTGATATTGCTGCTGTATCTGCTATTGCAAAAGCTAACAATATTCTGCTTTGTGTTGACAATACTTTTGCTTCTCCATACCTGCAAAATCCATTAAACGATGGTGCAGATATTGTGATGCACAGTGCAACAAAATATCTTGGTGGACATAGTGATGTGATTCAGGGTTGTTTGGTAATGAATGATGTTGATTTGAGAGATAAGTTATATTTTATTCAAAAAAGTTGTGGTGCTGTACCGGGCCCTCAAGATTGTTTTTTAGTATTGCGAGGTATTAAAACCCTGCATTTAAGAATGCAACGACATTGTGAAAACGGCGAAAAAATTGCTCATTGGCTTCGCAATAATGCAAAAGTTAAAAAAGTATATTGGCCAGGTTTTGAAGATGCTCCCAACCATGATATTGCCAAAAGACAAATGCGAGGTTTTGGTGGTATGATTAGTTTTGAATTAAAGGACGAAAGCATAGAAGCTTGTAACAAAGTACTATCATCCACTCATTTATTTTCTTTAGCAGAAAGTCTGGGTGGGGTAGAGAGTTTAATTAACCATCCTGCCAGTATGACCCATGCAAGCATACCCAGAGAAGAAAGAATTAAAAATGGTTTAAGCGATGGGTTAATCAGACTAAGTGTAGGTGTTGAAGATGTGGACGATTTAATTGAAGACCTTGCTCATGCTATTGGATAGAATTACTTTACTGCACAGCACAAGAATTAATAATTAATCGATATACATGGAAAAGCCTCTACTCAGAGGCTTTTTTTATTTCCGCTTTTTGATGGTCTACCAATATTTATAAACCAAGTAAAGCTCAAGATGCTTTAATGATGCATGATGATAAAGTAATCATTGGTAACTATACTATAATCATCAGCAATTATTCAATCATTCAATACTCATTATCTTATAATGATGCGTGATGAAAGCATAATCATTGGTGATGATACGATAATGATTAATAATTATTAAATCATTCACTACTCACGATACGATAATGATTCGTGAGGATATGATAATTATTGATGATGATACGATAATGATCAGTAATTATTGTATCATTCACTACTTATGATACGATAAT
>CANGOT010000223.1 GCA_947455425.1 Chitinophagaceae bacterium
ATAGTTGAATGAATTGTTAAGGTATTAATGAAGCATTGCAGCGTTTACCCTCCTGCTTTTTTGGTTTGTGAATAACCATTTTTAATAAGCCATTGCACTACTTTTTCGCGATGGTCTCCCTGAACAATAATTTCTGCATCTTTTGCCGAACCACCCGTACCACAGGTATTTTTAAGGCTTTTACCAAGTGTTTGCAGGTCTTCATCGGTACCAATAAAACCAGTAATTAGTGTGGCCACTTTTCCTGCACGATGTTTTGTATCGAGCCAAACCCTTAATTTTTGTAAATTAGGTTTTAAAGTTTCAATATCGTTTTTTTCCTCTTCTATTTTAAAGTTAGGATCGGTGCTATAAACCAGTCCACTAGTATTTATTTTATTCTTGCTCATACAAGTTTCTTTAATTAAATGATAACAGCTTTTAAACTTAAATCAACACTTTTAGCCTGATGAATTAGTGCACCAACGCTAATGAAATCAACGCCTGTAGCAGCATATGTTTCAATATTATCTAAATTAAGTCCACCACTTTCTTCTGTTTCAAATTGGTTATTAATAAGCTTTAAAGCTTCTGCAATTGCACTTGGTTCAAAATTATCCAGCATGATTCTATCAACTTTTCCCATACCATATTCACATACTTGTTTAACATCATCATAGCTTCTTGTTTCAACTTCTATTTTAATATTTAGGTGATATTCTTGCACATAATTCCAAGCTTTGTCAATAGCTTTCTCAATGCCACCGCAATAATCAATATGATTGTCTTTCAGCATAATCATATCATATAAACCAAAACGATGATTGGTTCCACCACCAATTTTAACTGCTTCTTTTTCTAGTAAACGAAAGTTGGGTGTAGTCTTTCTAGTGTCTAATAATTTAGTTTTACAACCCTTTATTTTCTCAGCATAAACATTGGTTAAAGTAGCAATGCCACTCATTCTTTGCATAATATTTAGCACTAGTCTTTCACATTTCAATATGGTATGTATTGAGGCTTCTACTTCAAAAGCAATATCGCCAAATACAACCTTATCTCCATCATTTTTATATTGATGAAACACATTTGTGGGTTCAACCTGATTAAATATTTGTTTGGCAATTTCAACCCCAGCTAATATACAATCTTGCTTAATTTTTAGAACTGCCTTACCCTTCTTTTCAGGTTCTATGCAACATAAAGTTGAGTAATCACCAGTACCAATATCTTCCTGCAATGCAAGTGTTATTAAACGTTGAAGCTGCTCGTTATTATTGTTCATATGCTTTAAATAAAAATCCCTCTGCAAATGTTGCAGAGGGACAAATATATAGTGTGTTTATAATTAGATTTTGAAGTGAGAGAAAGCTTTATTAGCTTCTGCCATTCTGTGTGTATCTTCTTTCTTTTTGTAAGCAGCACCTTCACCTTTGCTAGCTGCGATAATTTCGTTGGCTAATTTATCGGCCATTGTTTTTCCATTTCTTTCGCGACTGAAGCGAATTAACCATTTAATGCTTAAAGAAATTTTTCTGTCGGCACGAACTTCAGAAGGAATTTGAAAGTTTGCCCCACCAATTCTTCTACTTTTAACTTCAACAGCAGGAGTTACGTTAGCTAATGCTTTTTTCCAAACTTCGTATCCATCTTCATTTGTTATTTTAGATACTTTATCAACTGCATCATAAAATATAGTAATAGCAGTACTTTTTTTACCTTCCCACATTAAATTGTTTACAAAACGAGTAACCAATTTATCATTGTACTTACTGTCTGGTGCTAAAGGAATTTTCTTTGGTTGTGATTTACGCATTGTTTAATTTTTAAAATTTGGGTTGAATTTCTTCAAGTATTAAAACTTTACTCAACCTATTTAAGTGAATATTATTTTTTCTCTTTTGCTTTTTTCGTACCGTATTTACTACGGCTTTGTTTACGATCTTTCACACCCGCAGTATCTAAACTACCACGAACGATGTGATAACGTACCCCTGGTAAATCTTTAACACGACCACCACGTATTAATACGATTGAGTGCTCTTGTAAGTTGTGACCTTCACCTGGAATATAAGCAATCACCTCAATTTTATTAGTTAACCTAACTTTAGCTACTTTACGTAAAGCTGAGTTTGGTTTTTTTGGCGTTGTTGTATAAACCCTTGTACAAACACCACGGCGTTGAGGACAAGCATCTAAAGCTCTTGATTTACTTTTAGCACGAATAATTTCGCGTCCTTTTCTTACTAATTGTTGAATTGTAGGCATTATCCTTATTAAATTTTTTCGGACGGCAAAAGTAGGGTTAAACCTAGAACTACCAAAAAATATATTATGTTTTTTGTAAAATAATTAAAAAGTGTTTTAAATATCTAAGCAAATCTTTCTGATACGAGACAGTATCAACCCTTACTTTTGCAAACTTTTTATTACTACATTCAAGCAACTTTATTATGGTTACAATAGAAAAAAATGGCGACAACTTTATTTTTGAAGTAAAAGGCATACATAAGCTTTGGGCTTTAAAAAGCCAACTTACCATTCCGGTTTCGCATGTTGTTACTGCATATCCAAATACAAAAAGCCTTAACTGGATTGGTTTAAGAATGCCTGGCACTCAAATTCCTGGGCTTATTACTGCAGGAACTTTTTTAGCTGACGAAGGTGATATTTTTTGTGATGTTGTTAATAAGGAGAAGGCTATTATGATTGAACTTAAAGATTAGCGTTATACCAAATTAATTATTGAGGTAGAAAATCCTGAAGCAGCTATAGAACTATTAACAAAATAATTGCTTGGTTCTTTCAGCATAAAAGCATCAAGACTGAATCTTAAATCGTACAAAATAAATTATAAATAAAAATGTTAAGTGCAAGAAACATAACACTGGCCTACGGAAAAAGGGTGTTATTCGATGAAGTAAATATTAATTTCATAAAAGGAAATTGTTATGGTGTTATTGGTGCCAATGGTGCTGGTAAATCTACCTTCCTTAAAATTCTAAGTGGCGATATTGAGCCCAATAAAGGAACTGTAGAAATTGGCAAGAATGAAAGAATGAGTTTCTTGAAGCAAAATCAGTTTGAGTTTGACGAAGTAACTGTTTTGCAAACAGTGCTAATGGGTCATAAAAAAATGATGGAAGTGATGCAAGCTAAAGATGCCATTTATATGGATCCTGAAGCTACAGAAGATGACTATATGAAAGCCAGTGAGCTTGAAGGCGAGTTTGGTGAAATGGGTGGTTATACTGCCGAAAGTGATGCTGCCACTTTACTTGGAAGCTTGGGTGTTACAGAACAGTTTCACCATAGTTTAATGAAAGATATTCCTAGTAACATGAAGGTTCGTGTGTTATTGGCACAAGCACTATTTGGAAATCCTGATATTCTATTATTGGATGAGCCTACGAATGGTTTGGATATTGAAACCATTGGTTGGTTAGAAAACTTCTTAGCCGATTACGAAAATATTGTGTTGGTGGTGAGTCACGATAGACACTTTCTAGATGCTGTTTGTACACACGTGGCAGACGTTGACAGAGCGAAGATTAAAACTTTTACGGGCAACTATACTTTCTGGTACGAGAGTTCTCAATTAATGGCTCGTCAAATTAATGATAAGAACAAAAAGAACGAAGAAAAACGTGCTGCATTGCTTGATTTCATTGCTCGTTTCTCTGCTAATGCCAGTAAGAGTAAACAAGCAACTTCTCGTAAAAAAGCCTTAGAGAAATTAACCATTGAAGAAATAGAACCATCTAACAGAAAGTACCCGGGTATTATTTTTCAACCATTGAGAGAAGTAGGAAATCAAATATTAAATGTTGAAAATTTAAGTAAATCAGTTGATGGAAGAAAGTTATTTGATAAGGTTTCTTTTAGCATCAACAAAGGAGAAAAAATTGCTTTTCTTAGCCGAGATCCTTTGGCAGTAACAAGCTTCTTTGAAATTATTAATGATAAAGCAACGGCTGATGGTGGAAAATTTGAGTGGGGAACAACCATTACCAAAGCTTATTTACCAGTTGAAAACAATGAGTTTTTTACCGAAGGTTTAAGTTTGATGGATTGGTTACGCCAATTTGTGCCACCACATGTTACTGATGCTGATGAGCCTTTTATCAGAGGATTTTTGGGTAAAATGTTATTTAGCGGTGACGATATTGCCAAGAAAACAAATGTATTGAGTGGAGGAGAAAAAGTGCGTTGTATGGTAAGCCGTATGATGTTGCAAAACCCTAACTTAATTGTGCTTGACCAACCAACCAATCACCTGGACTTAGAGAGTATTCAAAGCTTTAATGAAGGTTGTCAAAACTTTCCGGGTATTGTATTGATTACCTCACACGATCATACTTTTATGCAAACTGTTGCTAATAGAATTATTGAATTAACACCTAAAGGCATTATTGATAGATTAATGACTTTTGATGAATACATGGAAGATAAAAGGGTGAAGGAATTGAGAGAAGAATTATACAGTTAAACTAAAAAAGGCTCGTTATTGTGACGAGCCTTTTTTTATTGTAGATTGTGAATATATATTATGCTGCATTAATAACTTGAATGCCTGTTTTCAATGGTTCAAGTAATGTTTTTAATGGTGAGGGCTCTGCAAGCGATTGTTCAACTCATGTTTTTGATAGTGAGAGTGATGTTTTCGATGCTTCGACCCCTGCATGCGATGCTTCTACTGTTGCATTGTCATGTTCA
>CANGOT010000224.1 GCA_947455425.1 Chitinophagaceae bacterium
AGTATCAAAATTAAAGTAAGAGTCAATAGCCTTCTTTTCATATTTTTTGCCGCAAAGCTAGTAGCTTTATTATCACGTAAAAAAAAACTAAAATAAAATATTCCGCTTTTGTTTTTTTCTTTTCCTTTCATCGTAACACATGAAACGATTGCAAAGTAAATTTGTCGCCAATCATTTTAGGAATTGAATTCTAGAAAAATAAATATAGTTTTAACAGGAAACCCCAACAGTGGGAAGTCGTCTTTGTTTAACGCCCTAACTGGCTTAAAGCAAAAGATAGGAAACTTTCCAGGTGTAACAGTAGATAAAAAAATTGGTTCACTACTGATAGACGGTGTTACGAATGATTTAATTGATTTGCCTGGAACATACTCTCTTTACCCAAGAAGAGCTGATGAGTGGGTTGCATATAAAGTATTGATGGGTTTAGATGATGATGTGAAACCAGATTTAATTGTAATAGTTTTAGATGCGAGTAACTTAAAAAGAAACCTGTTGTTCTGTTCTCAAATCATGGACTTAAAAATTCCTATTGTAGCTGCTCTTTCAATGACAGATATTGCTGCTTCAAAAAATATTAAAATCAATATTGATGAACTGCAGCAACAGCTAGGTATTCCAATAGTAAATGTTAATCCGAGAAAAAATAAGGGGCTGGCTCAACTAAAGAAAGTTATATCATCTGCAATAAAAGAAAAAGATACCAATACAAAAGATGATTTCATTAACATTAAACAACTTGCTTTTTCATCTATTGAAAAATTACAAACTTTATTACCTGTTAGTAACTATAAAGCACTTCATTACCTGATAAACCACGAAGATTTTGAGTTACCAGATACAACACAAAATGCAATTGAAAATATTGAGATTGAAACCAAATTCAACCCATCTAAAACCCAAGCTGAAGAGGTAATTAAACGCTACCAAAGTATTAGAAATATCATGCAGTTGTGTGTCACAGAACCAGACCCACTTGAGAAAAAAAGATTTAGCGATAGGCTCGATAATTTTTTATTGCATCGTATATGGGGTTATGCAGTTTTGTTGACAGTTTTATTTTTCTTATTTCAAAGTGTATTTTGGTTGGCACAATTTCCAATGGATGGTATTGAATGGAGTTTTAAAGAACTTACAACAAGCTTGCACACTTATTTACCAGAAAATAAATTCACCAATCTGTTACTCAATGGCATCATTGCAGGATTGAGTGGAATACTGGTATTTGTACCACAAATTATGATTTTGTTTGGCTTGATAACTATAATAGAAGATACAGGATACATGGCCCGGATTAGTTTTCTAAGCGACAAGTTAATGCGAAAAGTTGGTTTGAATGGTAAGAGTGTGATGCCAATGATCAGTGGCTTTGCATGTGCAGTTCCTGCAATTATGGCTGCAAGAAATATTGAAAATAAAAAAGAAAGGCTACTCACCATTTTAATTACACCTTTAATGAGTTGTAGTGCAAGATTACCAGTTTATACAATACTTATTTCACTTGTTATTCCTAGTAAATATTACTTTGGATTTTTGAGTTTGCAAGGCCTGGTAATGATGTGTTTATACCTGCTGGGAATTGTTGTGGCATTATTGATGAGTTATGTGTTGAAGTTTTTTATTAAAATAAAAGAAAAGAGTTTTTTTATCTTAGAACTACCAGTATATCGAAGCCCAAGATGGCATAATGTTCTTGTAACAATGCTTGAAAAAGCAAAAATTTTTGTAGTGGATGCTGGCAAAGTTATCATGCTAATAAGTTTGGTACTTTGGTTATTGTGTAGTTATGGTCCGGGTGATAGAATTCAACAAGCTGAACAAAAGTTCAACACAGAAATTAAATTACATCCAGAACAACTAGATATATTAACAAAAAATCTTTCTTCCGAAAAGTTACAATATTCATATGCCGGAGTTTTGGGCAAAACGATTGAACCGGCTATTAAACCTTTAGGATACGATTGGAAAATTGGGATAGCACTCATTACATCTTTTGCAGCACGTGAAGTTTTTGTTGGCACAATGGCTACACTATATAGTGTAGAAGATAATAACGATGCTGGTTTGAGAGACAAACTAAAAGCAGCAAAACATAAAGACGGAACATTGGTTTATACTTTGCCCGCAGCACTTTCATTAATGGTTTTTTATGTTTTGGCAATGCAATGTATGAGTACACTTGCCGTAGTAAAACGCGAAACAAAAACTTGGAAATGGCCAATTATTCAATTGGTATGTATGACTGCCTTGGCATATTGTTTAAGTTTTCTAACTTATTTACTGTTTAAGTAATAGACTTCAATTTCTCTTTAAAACACTCTTGTAGATTACTGATATCTTAATATTACTCATCAATTTTATATTTAAAAGGGATAAAACCCTACTTTTGCCGCCCCAAATAAAACAATGGGATTTTTTATGAACAATTTTATTAAACAATTAAACGCAGATGCTCAGGAGAACACTGTTGCCAACGAAGCAGTTGAAGCAACACAACCTACTGCGACAACAAATGCACCTGAAGCAGTTGAAGCAACTGTTGAAACTTTTGTAAAACCTGCTTACGTAGAGCCAGTTCAAACTGCTCACGACGATTTTGACTGGACTGTTGATAAACGTAATATGGGCGTTTACAGTCAGGATGAAAAAGCTAAATACGAAAAAGTGTATGAAGCTACATTCGTGAACATCAATGATGGAGAAATTCTTCAGGGTGATGTTGTAGGATTAACTAAAACTGATGCTGTTATCAACATTGGATTTAAAAGCGATGGATTGGTTTCTTTAAACGAATTCAGAGACTTACAAAACCTTGCAATTGGCGATGTTGTTGAAGTATTGGTTGTTGAAAAAGAAGACAGACAAGGACATTTACACCTTAGTCGTCGTCAGGCTCGTTTACAACGTGCTTGGGAACGTATACTTGAAGTTAACAAAACTGGCGAAGTTGTTACTGGTTATGTTACTAGCAAAACTAAAGGTGGTCTTATTGTTGACGTGTTTGGAATGGAAACATTCTTACCAGGTTCTCAAATCGACGTTAAACCTGTTACAGATTACGATCAGTTTGTTGGTAAAACAATGGAATTTAAAGTTGTTAAGATTAACGAACAAATCAAAAATGCTGTTGTATCTCACAAAGCTCTTATTGAAAGTGATATCGAAGCACAACGTGCAGAGATTATGGGCAAATTAGAGAAAGGTCAAGTATTAGAAGGTGTTGTTAAAAATATTACTGACTTTGGTGCATTTATGGACTTGGGCGGATTAGATGGTTTACTTTATATCACTGATATTTCTTGGGGCAGAATTTCTCATCCAAGTGAAGTGGTTAAATTGGATCAAAAAATTCAGGTTGTTGTATTAGACTTCGATGATGACAAAAAACGTATCAGTCTTGGTTTAAAACAATTAACTCCACATCCTTGGGATGTATTACCAGAAGGTTTAGTAGAAGGTGCTATCGTAAAAGGAAAAGTTGTGAACATTGAAGATTACGGTAGTTTCTTGGAAATTCAACCAGGTGTTGAAGGATTGGTACACGTTAGTGAAATAACTTGGGCTAATACTCCAATCAATGCAAAAGAGTTCTTTAAAATGGGAGCTGAACACGAAGCTAAAATTGTTACTTTAGATAAAGATGCTCGCAAAATGAGTTTGTCTATCAAACAAATGACAAACGATCCTTGGGGAACTATTGAAGAGAAATTTGCTGAAGGAAGTAAACATGCTGGTACTGTTAAAAACATTACACCATACGGCGTATTTGTTGAATTAGAAACAGGAATCGGTGGAATGATTCATATCAGCGATTTAAGTTGGATGAAGCGTTTAAATCATCCAGGTGAGTTTACTAAAGTTGGTGAACAAATCGATACGATTATTATGTCAATAGACAAAGAAAATCGTAAACTTCAATTAGGTCACAAACAACTTGAAGAAGATCCTTGGAACAGCTTGGAAGATACTTTTGGTGTAGGAACAACTCACGAAGGAACTGTTACCAAAAAAGATGATAGAGGTGCATTAGTTCAATTAGCTTATGGCTTAGAAGGATATTGCCCTGCACGTCATTTATTCAAAGAAGATGGCAAACAAGTTCAGGCTGAAGAAACTGCTCAATTTGTTGTAATAGAATTTGACAGAAACGAAAAACGTATCATGTTAAGTCATACAAGAATTTGGGAACAAGTTCAGGCTGAAGAAAAAGAAGTAGCTAAAAAAGAAGCTATTGCTGAACATGAACAAACTAAGAAAGCAGTAAAAAATATTCAAGCTAAAGTTGAAAAATCAACACTTGGAGATTTAGGCTCTCTTGCAAGTATTCGTGCTAAGTTAGAAGGTGGCGAAGCTGCTGCAGAAGAAACAAAATAGATTCTTTAATATCTAAACAAAAAAGGCTGTCTCAATTTAGAGACAGCCTTTTTTAATTATAAGTTATGCTGCGGACTTTTCTTTTTTTCTTTTAATTTGATTGATGATGGAGTCGAGTGCATCATCAAAAGACTCTTCAAAAGATTTGGATGAAACTTTAACAAAAAGTTCGTGTTTAGGAATATGTACTCGTATCTCTGCTATCTTATCTTTTATCTGATGAACTACGTTGTCTAATTTCAGGTATACATCAACTTTTACAATTTTGTCGTGAAAGTGAGTAAGCTTTTGAACTTTTTTTGAAACATAATCCACT
>CANGOT010000225.1 GCA_947455425.1 Chitinophagaceae bacterium
CAAAAGAAGATCAATTATTCATCATCGGTTTATTTGGGAGACTTGCTAGTAACCTGCTACAGCTTATACAGCAGAAATAGAACTTTTGGTAATATGATTGGTAAAGGCTATAGTGTTAAGGCGGCCCAGCTTGAATTGAATATGGTAGCAGAAGGATACAATGCAAGCAAGTGTATTCATATAAAAAATGAAGATGTCAAATCTAATATTCCAATTGCAGAAACAATTTATGAAATTCTTTGGAAAGGGTTGTCAGCAGGAAAAGGATTTAAAAGAATAGAGGAGTTGCTGGTTTAGCTGGTTCTTACTTTTCCTCTCATTCTACTTAATGTTTCTACACTCATATCCAAATAACTTGCTATGTATTTCAGTTGTACTCTTTGTAGCAGTGTTGGATGATGTTTTAAAAAAAATCTATATCTTTCTTCGGCACTTTGGTTTCTTAAATTGTAAATTTCTATTTCAGAAGAAAGCAAATATCTTTCAGTAATTACCCTAACAATTGTGTTGAATTCCATATGTTCTTTAAACAATTTTTGCATTGTATTGTAATGAACACATATCAGCTTGGTGTTTTCAAGGGAAACAATATTTTCTTGCCCAGGTTTTCTACTATAAAAACTATAGATAGAAGTAATGAGAGATGATTCTCTTAAAAAACTTTGTGGTTACTTCTTCACTGCCTTTCAAATAAAAACTTCTTGCCAAACCACTTACTACAAAACAAGCATGGTTTGCAATCATTCCTTGTTTTAAAATAAATTCTCCAGATTTATACTCTTTAACTTTAGAATGCTTAATTAACGCAGCTTCTAAGTTTTCTGATATTGGATGAATTGTTTTGCAATAAATGATTAATGAGTCCATAAAATGTTTTTACAACTGTGCTGCTTTTCTTGCTTTATGAGCAGATGAAATAAACAGTGGAATACTTACTGCGTTTAATGATAATCCTTCCAAAAGCATAAAAGCACCGGTAAAGTCTAACCACCCTTGCGGATGATTTGATCTATCAATTCCAGCAATGATAATAGTAGTACCAACCCCTAATAAAGACAAGCCAATTATTTCACGGGTCTTACTACTTTCCAAATAATGTTGCTTTGAATTAAACCTATTTAATTTACTTATTGAACGCATTTTAGTACTATCTATTTGTGCATTTGCAAAATCAATAATAACATAGCTAAGGATGCATATTACAATTATCTTTTTCATATCCTATTTTTTGATGATAAAATGATTTAGCAAAGCAAATTCTTCTTATTGACAAAAAAATTGACATAAGTCAAATAATAAATATGTATAAAAGCTAGCTCTTTAAATAAGTTTTTAATCTTTGCATTGCTTTATCGGTCAACTTTGAAATCTTTAACTATTATAGCTATATGCTTAAAAATTTATTTGCCTTTATTTTCCTTTTGCTATTTTTCAATAATAACTCATCTGCACAGTCTATCGACAGCTCTTTAAATAAATTTTCCAATGATTATGCACAAGAAAAAATCTATATTCATTTTGACAAATATGCCTACAACAAAGGCGAAACAATTTGGTTTAAAGCATACATCATGGATGGTAATATGCCATCAACACAAAGCAAAAATTTTTATGCCGATTGGTATGATGATAAAGGTGATTTAGTGAGGCATGATGCTTTTCCAATTTTTCAATCTACAGCCAAAGGGCAACTTGTAATTCCAGAAAAATACACAGGAAATAGTTTACATATAAAAGCCTACACAAAGTGGATGTTGAATTTTGACTCTGCATTTTTATTCAGTAAATACATCACTATCATTCAATCAAAAACGCAACAAGAGCAATCAACCAATATAAAAACGAAGATTGATTTTTTTCCTGAAGGCGGGGAAATTATTCATGGCATTGGCAGTTTTGTTGCATTTAAAGCAACTAATCAATACGGTCTACCAATTCACGTAAATGGTATTGTAAAAAACAATTTAGGCGAGTTTATAGATTCCATTAAAACAGATCATGATGGAATGGGGACGGTTTATATTAATAATCCAAATGTGCAACAACAATACGCTGCTTATTACACAGATGAATTTACCGGCATTGAACACACTAAGCAATTGCCAACTGTTACATTAGATGGCGTTGCAATGCAAGTGCAAAATCTAGGAAAAGTTTCAGTGGTAACCATTAAAAGAACTGAAGCTGTTAGTGACGATAAAAAATATGTGAAACTATTTGCATTTATGAACGAAGAAGTTGTGTTTAAAGCGATTATAAAGCTTGCAAATAAAACTACTCAAACACTGCAAATACCAACAGATAGTTTCCCTACAGGAGTATTACAACTAACATTGTTTAATGATAACTATTTACCTCTATCAGAAAGAATTGTATTTGTAAAAAATGATAACTATCAATTCTCCCCTTCCATTAAAACATTAACAACGAGTCTTACAAAGCGAGGTAAAAATGTAATCGATATTGATATTCCTGACTCATTATTTAGCAATATGTCTCTTTCAATTACTGATGCAAATATTGCTGTTGATTCAACAACAAATATTTTTTCACAATTATTACTAACCGGCGATTTAAAAGGAAATGTTTATAATCCATCTTATTACTTTTTAAATAACGATGAAACCACGCTTCAACACCTTGATTTAGTAATGTTGACCAATGGTTGGAGAAAGTATAACTGGCAGCAAATTATTAATGGTAAAATGCCATATACAAAATATAAAAAAGACAGTACCTATCTTCAAATTGCAGGGAATACCTTTGGTATAGACAAAAGTGATTTGCTACAAAACCCAAATATATTATTGATTTCACAAGCAAAAGATAGTAGCAGAAAACAACTTATTTTACCAATTCGTAAAGACTTTAGTTTTGGAAAATCAAATTTTATTTTTTATGATAGCTTAAAAGTTTATTACACTTTTTTAGGAAGCAATAAATTAAATCGCTCTGCAGAAGTTGTGTTTAACAATGGATTATTTAACTCCCCTTCAAAAACAAATTTAGATACAATTATAAGCAAGTATGTTGCTATCAATTTTTCATTCTTCGACAAACAAAAAAAACTAGATGAAGAGTATAACAGGTTAGTAAAACTTAAAGGTTCTGGTGTATTGCAGGAAGTAATTGTAAAAACAAAAGCAAGACCTGTTGTTGATGCTTTAGATAATACATATGCAACAGGTATGTTTAATGGTGGCGATGCTTATCAATTTGATGTTACAAATGATGTAAGGGCTCAATCTGCTCAAACTGTTTTTACTTATTTACAAGGGCTTGTTCCTGGGTTACAAATTTTGCAACAAGAGGGAGAAACCGTAGCAAAATGGCGGCATCATACAACAGATTTTTTTCTTGATGAAATGCTCTCCGATGCAGATATGGTTGGTAGTATTAATATGAACGATATTGCATATATAAAAGTTTTTAAGCCGCCATTTTTTGGTGGAAGAGGTGGTTCTCCCGGAGGAGCAATAGCAGTTTATACCCGTAAAGGTGCAGACGTTAAAAGCACTCCAGGAAAAGGAATTTCTTTTAAATATCTGGAAGGATATACAGCATATAAAGAGTTTTACACCCCAAACTATGAGAAGCAAAATGATGCATCACTTCCAGATGTTAGAACTACACTTTATTGGAATCCATATATTTTAGCTGATGCATCTAAGAAGAAGACAACTATTGAGTTTTACAACAATGATGTAAGCAAAAAATTACGAGTAGTTTTATGTGGAATGAATGCTGAAGGAAAATTAGCCTGGATAGAAAAAACAATTGAATAAATTATTTCAACATTGATTCAGCTGTTGCAACGATTCTATCAATATTTTGCATCTTCATACATTTGAAATGCCTTTTGGGGCAAGTGTTATAACCAATTTTACTGCAAGGTCTGCAACGCAGATTTTCAACTTCAAATTTAAAATTTGGAACTGTAGTATTGCCATAATAAGGGGTCATTCCAAAGCTTGAAACTGTATTGCCCCAAATTGAAATAATGGGTTTTTTAAAAGCTGCTGCAATATGCATCAACCCAGTATCGTGTGAGATGATTAGTCTTGCTTTTTTTACCAAATCGGCACTTTCGTTGATGTTAAATTTTCCGCAGGAGTTATAGATTCTTGTGCTATCAATCTCGGCCAACTCATCACCTATTTTTTTATCTTCTTTTCCCCCTAATAAAATAATTGGGTAATTTAATTTGCTGCATAATTCCTTTAACTTTTCTACTGGAAGTTTTTTAGTATTGTGTGCAGCACCAATTACCAAGCCTATGTAGCCAAATAAATGCGATGATGGAATATCGCTTTGCTTAACTTCATCTTGTTCTGGAATAAAATAATCCAGCCCTTTGCCATCATTCACAATATTAAACTCATTCAGTGTTGCCAGATATCTATCAACAATATGAATGCTAGGCATCATATTTATTTTGAGAGTTGTGAGCAACCATTTTTGAATATTGAGTTTGTTGAAAGCAAAGGATTTTACTGACATTGCATTTTTCAATCGCAGCGTTCTTGCATTGTGGTGAAGGTCAATAATGTAATCATATTTAGAAGTTTTCAGCCCGCCAATAAACATGTTCCAATCCCCATCATATCTTATTAATTTATCGATATAAGGATTACACTCGAGTATTGATGAATA
>CANGOT010000226.1 GCA_947455425.1 Chitinophagaceae bacterium
ATTGTAAGCCGGCTTTTGCAACAGCTTTTGGTAATGCCAAAGACGGACTTGTTGTAAACCATTCAGGAGCTTGTTCTGCATCTGCATATCCACGAATTACTGCAATAGGTTTTATACCTAATGCATCTGCTTTTTCTTTGCTCATTAACACCAATGAAGCAGCACCATCGTTCATCGTGCTGGCATTTGCTGCAGTTACAGTACCATCTTTTGTAAATGCAGGTTTTAAGGTAGGAATTTTATCAAACTTCACACTAAAGGGCTCTTCATCTTTATCAATCACTACCGTTCCTTTTTTTGTTGTTATTTCAACCGGCACAATTTCATCGGAAAACTTGCCATTATTCCAGGCTGCCTGGCTGCGGGTATAACTTTCTACAGCAAAAGCATCTTGCTCTTCACGAGAAATATTGCATTCTTTGGCACATAAATCGGCTGCATTCCCCATTGCATAGTTATTATACACATCTGTCAAACCATCTTTAGCCAAACCATCTATCATACTCACATTACCATATTTATTTCCCCAGCGTAAGTTGGGCGAATAAAAGGGCACATTACTCATACTCTCCATTCCACCAGCAACCACAATATCATTATCACCCAGCAAAATGCTTTGTGCGGCAAGAGCAATTGATTTCATTCCACTGGCACAAATTTTATTAACAGTAGTGCAAACAACGCTATCATTTAAACCTGCAAACTTTGCCGCCATTCGTGCAGGAGCCTGACCAATATTAGCTTGTAATACACAGCCCATAATTACTTCCTGAATTTGCTCTGGCTGTAAACCAGCTTTTTTTACAGCTGCTTTAATAGCAATGGCACCCAATTGCGGTGACGATAAATCTTTTAAACTACCCCCAAAACTTCCCATGGGTGTGCGAACTGCACTAACGATATAAACAACTTTATTTGACATAAAAAATATTAGGGTGCAAATATATATGAGAGATACTAACGATTGTTAGCTTTACGAAATAAAACCAAGATAAGGAAGATTGGATTGTTATTAACTTTAGATTTGCTACAAAGTTTCCCCCCTTAAGTACGAAAGCCTGCCACAATTTCGTTCATATATATTATTTAGCTATAGTAAACTCAGTCGTTTATGAAAAGACTTTCTTTTTTATGTTTAACATCGTTCATTATGAGTGTTAATTATGCTCAAAGTTTGAGCTTATTGACAGATGATGTTACACCGGTTTCAAGAGATACTGTGATTAAACAAACAGTTCAGCAAAACCCCAATAATAAAGGTGTTACCTTGTATGCAGGTGTGATGAACCCTGTAAAGGGTGGCAATACATTGTTGCCTAAAAAAAGAACTGCTGATAATGCAGGTGTGGGTGTTTATGCACCAGATCCACAAATAACTCCTTTGTCAAGTGGTAATGCAGTTGGAGGAAATGGTCCGGTTCTATTTCAAGACCCTATTACAAAAGGAAGTGTTTTAACAGTTACAACGAATGCTCCTAAGTCTGCACCTCAAACTAAAACCGTTACAAAAACACCAGTAAGTTCAGGCAATAACAATTTTGCTTCTTTAACAGATAATAATACTTATAACGCCCCAACTACTAATACTAGTACACAAAACAATGGCTCAAATAATCAGTTAGCACCATTAACAGATGATGCTGTGAAACCATTAACAACAGCTTCAACAACCAGTTCTTACAGAGCTACAGAAACGGTTGCACCTAGTTTGATGAATGCAAAAAAGATTGTAACATCAACAGCACCTGCAAAATCAAACACTCCTGAGTTGGCACCTGTTGAGAATACATATTCTACTCCTAAATACAAAATGCCTGCCTTGGCAACCATTGAAAATAAAAATGGAACAGGAGTGGCTGCATCAAAATCAAAATCATTAATGCCTGAGTTGGCTCCAATTGAAGGAGAAGGTCTACAGAATAAAGTTTCAAATCAACCTTCAATGCCAGAACTGGCACCCATTGAGGATGAAAGCAATGCTAAACCTGCCGCACCTCAACAAAGCAGTAATAGCAATAAAGTTAAAACTAATCTTAGGGGGTTGATCATGCCAGTTGGTACAACCATGACAGCTACAGACAGAAAATCTTTCTTGTTTAAACCTGCAGTGCCAGAGGAAGCTACAGAGAAAAAGGACAATTCGGAAGAAGTTATTAGCACCAAGCCCTCTGCTGGAGGTGGAATGGGAATGCCTGCATTAGCCCCTATTGTTGAGGAATCTAAAAAAACAACAGAGGTTATTCCTGAATTAGCCCCTATTGAAAATAGAGCTAAACCTGCAGAAGTAATTGAAATGCCAGCTTTAGCTCCTATTCAAAACACATATCAACAACAGCCATATCAACAAGCCCCTGCTCAACAAAAAGTTGTGAAAACAAATTATGTAACTAAAAAACAACAATTGTTACAGGCAGCTAAAAATCATCAACACGATCCTAATAACCCTTGTTGCCAGGTTCAGATGTATAACCCAAACATGGTAACAAGTGCAAAAAAAGTGGTTGCAAAGAAGCCAGTCTATCACAAAAAGAAAAGAGTAGCATACCGTCAGCCGGTTCAATATATTTATGTGCAAGAGCCTCAACAAACACAAACAGTTGAGCGGATTGTTTACGTGCCTGCACCACCACAACAACAGCAAGCAAATAAAACAACAACACAAGTTTATAAACCCGAGCCACAACCAGCAGTAGTTGCTCAGCCACAGCAAAAAGTTATTTACAAAACTTATACTAATGCTTATGCCAAACCGAGTACTCCTGTAAATACCACTCCAGCAACAAATTATTCGAATAATTCAGAAATGAAATATACCTTCTACATCAATACAAGAGGAAAGTATAGTGTTGGCGTGTATAATAACTATTGCACTATTTTTCTTGGGCAGAATGGAAGGTTCGCGGAGTATAAAATAAATGGAGATCCAAATGCAAACCCAAATAACTACAAGCCTAAATTAAATTCTTACGGAGACCCTGAAAGTGTGGCTGGTATTCCTATTGAATACAATTACGACAGAACAGTTCACAAAATTGGCAATGTTGCCTTTGAATATGATTTTGAAGGATATTTTGAAAAAGTAGGAAGTTCAAATGTTTCATATACTTCTCGTTCAAGCCTGGCTAAAGTTGATAATATTCTTGTTCACTATGACCCCAATGCAAATGTTACCAGTGTTGATCAGAATGATGGGCTTATTCAATTCAATCCATAAACTTTACTAATAAATAATTACAGGCGAAGCCGAAAGATGACTATTTTCTCTTTCGGCTTTTTCTATAATAGAATAATCGGAAAGAATTAAAGCTTTATCTCTTTTAACACAAATATCATGTTCAAAATGTACAGAAGGCTTACCATCATTAGTTCTTACAGTCCAACCATCTGCCTCAGTATAAACATCTTTAGAACCCATATTAATCATAGGTTCAATTGCAAGTACTAGATTTTCTTTTAGTTTAGGTCCATTACCACGTTTGCCATAATTCGGTACTTGTGGATCTTCGTGTAAGCTTCTTCCCAAACCATGACCCACCAATTCTCTTACTACACCATATCCGTTTTGATATTCGGTATGCTCCTGAATGGCATAAGCAATATCACCTATTCTGTTGTTTACAATTGCTTTTTCAATTCCCTTATATAAACTCTCTTTGGTAACACGAATCAGTTTGGCTTTTTCCTCACTCATTTCACCAATAGCAAAAGTATATGCGTGGTCACCGTGCCAACCATTTAAAATAACACCCATATCTATAGAAACAATATCACCTTCTTTCAAAGCAACATCATTAGGAAACCCATGAACCACCACATCATTTACACTAGCACATATTGTATATGGATATCCGTTATAATTTAAAAAAGATGGTATGGCTTTATGGTCTTTTACAAACTCATAACAAAGTTTATCTAGCTGCATTGTTGTTACACCAGCTTTCAATATTTTGGCTACTTCTGTAAGTGTTTTGCTCACTAATGTGGCAGCTTCTTTCATTAAAGCAACTTCGGCTTCAGTTTTATATAATATCATACCGTTGGGTCTACGCATTTGTAAATTAAAAAGATTGCAAAAGAAAGATAAAACTAGATGCAATGAATCATTACTTTAAAAACAAGAAATTATTCATGAATAAAATGAGTATTCACTATAAAGTCAACTACTTTACTGCCCTGCATTATATTTGCCACAATGCAAGAGATAGAAGATATAGAAATAGCCAGTCAAACTGAAGATGTTGTTGAGAAAAGAACCTTTATTATAGATAAAGGACAAGAGCCCATGCGTGTTGATAAATGGTTGCAAATACGCACAGAAAACATTACACGTAACAAAATTCAGCAAAGTATTGAAGCTGGATATTTAACGGTAAATGGCAAAATTGTAAAAAGTAACTACAGGGTAAAGCCGGGCGATGAAGTTGTGATGATACAATACATCAATCCAGAATACACAGAGCTTAAACCAGAAGATTTAAATCTGAATGTAGTGTATGAAGATGATGATTTGATGGTGGTAAATAAACCACCCAATATGGTTGTTCACCCAGGCGTTGGAAATTATACAGGTACTTTACTGAATGGTTTTTTGTATCATTTATTACAACAAAATCCCAAATTAACCGAAGAAGAATTACCTCGTTTTGGATTG
>CANGOT010000227.1 GCA_947455425.1 Chitinophagaceae bacterium
TAAAAAAAATACGCTAATCTCAAAAAAAATACTGTTAAAAATATTGAATTAAGCAATTAATAAGTAAGTAATTATGAAGTTTTAGATATTTGATTTTATAACTTTAGTTGAAAACCTTACATTTGTTCAAAACAAAATAGAATGGCAGGTAATAGTTACGGAACACTTTTTAAATTGACCTCTTTTGGTGAGTCCCATGGAGATGCAATAGGGGGTATTATAGATGGTTGTCCAGCAGGCATTGAGTTAAATATGAAAGCTATTAAAAAGGAAATGCAACGCCGCAAGCCAGGTCAGTCTTCTATTGTTACTCAACGAAAAGAAGAAGATGAAGTTCAATTTCTTTCGGGTATTTTTGAAGGAAAAACGACAGGTACCCCTATAGGATTTATCATTGCAAACACCAATTCCAAATCAGAAGATTATTCTCATAATAAAGAAGCTTACCGACCGAGTCATGCAGATTACGTGTACGATCAAAAATATGGTATTAGAGATTATAGAGGAGGCGGAAGGAGTTCCGCTCGTGAAACGGCAACTAGAGTAGTTGCTGGTGCTATAGCAAAACAAATTATAAAAGAAATTAAAATTACAGCCTTCGTTTCTTCCGTAGGTTCAATATTTATAGACAAACCCTATCAAACTCTTGATTTTTCATTGATTGAAAGTAATGCCGTTCGATGTCCAGATAGTACTACTGCATTGAAGATGGAAGAATATATTAAGCAAGTTCGAAAAGAAGGTGATACCATTGGAGGGACTATTACTTGTGTGATACAAAATGTTCCCGTAGGTTTAGGCGAGCCAGTATTTGACAAACTGCATGCTGAGTTAGGCAAAGCAATGTTATCTATTAATGCAGTAAAAGGTTTTGAATACGGGAGTGGTTTTTGTGGCGCTCAAATGAAAGGGAGTGAACACAATGATTTGATAAATGCTGATGGCACTACTCAATCGAATCTTTCAGGAGGGATACAGGGAGGAATTTCGAATGGAATGGATATTTATTTTAGAGTCGCATTCAAGCCCGTTGCAACTATAATGAAGGAACAACAAACAATTGATATTAATGGAGATGTTGTAACCATAACAGGTAAAGGACGCCATGATCCTTGTGTAGTTCCAAGAGCTGTTCCTATAATAGAAGCTATGGCGGCTTTAGTATTAACTGATTTTTATTTAATTCAGAAAACAAACAAAATAAATAAATAATGAACGAATCCAATACAAATGTAATTGAGAAAAAATCACTCTTTTCTAATTTAACCGTTCAAATACTTGTCGCAATGTTATTAGGAGCATTGTTGGGTGTTTTTATACATAATTATTATTTAGAAGATGATGCAAAGAATTTTAGTGACAAAATAAAAATGTTAGCTACCATTTTTATTCGATTAGTTCAAATGATTATTGCTCCATTAGTGTTTACAACATTAGTAGTTGGGATTGCAAAATTAGGAGATATTAAGTCGGTGGGTAGAATAGGAGGTAAGGCATTAGGATGGTTTTTTTCGGCTTCATTTATCTCTTTATTAATAGGTATGTTTTGGGTAAATACCCTTAAGCCAGGTGTTGGGTTGAAATTGGGGAATGTAGATATGACCGCTGCCAATGAGGTAACAGATAAAACTCAAAACTTTTCTGCTCAGAACTTTGTAGAACATATTATTCCTAAAAGTATTGTTGAGGCTATGGCTAATAATGAGATATTGCAAATCGTTATTTTTTCAATATTCTTTGGATTGGCAGCAGCATCAATGGGAGCAACAGCTAGACCTATTGTAAATGCACTGGACAAAACCTCACATATTGTATTGAAAATGGTGAATTATGTGATGAAATTTGCTCCAATAGGTGTTTTTGGTGCTATAGCAGGGGTATTTGCTATTAAAGATGTAGGTGATTTGTTGGAGACTTATGCAAAGTTTTTCGGTTCGTTTTTAGTGGGCATTGGATCTTTATGGTTGTTTTTATTAGTGGTTGGTTATATTTTTCTAAAAAAACAAATGACTGTTTTATTAAAAAGAATTGTAAGTCCTCTAATTATTGCTTTTGGAACTACTAGTAGTGAGGCTGTTTTTCCAAAATTAACGGAAGAATTAGAACAATTTGGTATAAAAGACAAAATAGTTTCCTTTATGCTACCTTTAGGTTATTCGTTTAATTTAGATGGTAGTATGATGTATATGACTTTTGCAAGTTTGTTTATTGCTCAAGTATATAATGTGCCATTAGATACAGGAACTCAAATGACAATGTTATTAGTGTTAATGCTTACCAGTAAAGGGATTGCTGGAGTTCCAAGAGCGAGTTTGGTAGTGGTTGCAGCAACCTGTGGGATGTTTAAAATTCCAGTGGAAGGAATTGCATTAATACTACCAATTGATCATTTTTGTGATATGTTTCGCAGTGCAACAAACGTACTTGGAAACGCATTAGCCACGTCAGTTGTAGGGAAATGGGAAAAAGAAAGTTAATTTTTTTTGTGAAAACAAAAATATGTTTATATTTGTTCATTAATTAAAAATTCAAAAAAACAATAAATTATGAAAAAACTATTACTATTATTTTCTTTATCTATTGCTGGGATGACTTACGCTCAGGACGTATTAGTAAACGAAAATTGTGAAACACTTACTATTGGAAATGTAAGTACAGACTTAACTGGTGCTACACCAGGTCAAAACAATTGGTCTACTTTTGTGTCTTCTACAGCTGCACCAGCAGGTCAATTAACAGATTTTCAAGTTATCAGTGTTGGAGGCGTTAATGGTCAAGCTTTTCAATTAACAGGTTCAGCTGCAGGTACTTCTGCTACAAGATTTTTATCTCAAGACATTTCAACTGGATGGACAAATAGAACTTCAGGAAATGATATTTTAAATGCTGAGTATGATTTTTTCTCTGGGCCAGCTTCTACAAGTTTAAACTCAATGAGATTATTAATTTATGACACAACAGGAGCACAAATTTTATGTGGTCTTAGTGTTAAGTTAAGTACAAGTGTAATTCAAGGGGTTTGTTATTATGATAACTCTGCTGCAACAGGTGGAAGTATTGCAAACTATTTAATTGGTTTAGCTTCAACTGCTCCAACGGTTACCCCTAATACATGGTACAGATTTGGTGTTAGTTTTAACTACAACACAGGAGATGTTATTTTTAGAGAAGTGAATCAAGGTTTATTTGATGTAACTGTAACAGGAGCTGCTACAGGATCAGATCCATTAGAATTAGATTTAACAGCAGGTACTTCTACAGGTAATACAGTTGCAGGTACTGGAGTTTTTGATAACATTAACTGTTATACAAGTGCTACAGATATCTTGTTAGGTTCTAAATCAAACACTATTGCTAACAACAAATTTACAGTTTACCCTAACCCAGTTAAAAACGTAGTTACCGTATCTAATGCAGATGCTTCAATCTCTGGTATTGAAATCACAGACTTAAACGGAAGAGTTGTTAAAACTTTAAACGTAACTAGTTTAAATGATGTACAAGTAACTGTTTCTGATTTAGCTCAAGGAGTTTACATGATGAAAATTACTTCGGATAAAGGAACTGCTACTAAAAAAATTATCAAAGAATAATAGTTCTTTAAATAATATATTATTAAACCGCTTTCATTTGAAAGCGGTTTTTTTATGTTTCATAATGCAATTGATGGATAGTTAATTATCTCTTGGAAGGGATACAGAGAGTTGAACATTAAGTTCTGATATGACTTCAGGAAAGCTAATGGGAGATGATTTGAGAAATTGCAAAATTAATGTTGGTGAGGTTGATTTATTTCAAACTGATAATATATGTTATTCAGGTTCAAGACTTTGGATAGATGCTATTTCAAAACCTTAAAAAAAAAGAAATGAACTATACAGAACTTTTACAGGTAACATTTTTTTTACTTATTTGTCTTTATCTTTTAAGGTATTATTACAAAAGAGAGAAAAAGAATGATCCTTCTAATGAAACTGAATTTAGCACCATATTTAGCTCTAGAGCATATATTTTTTTAATTATTGTTTCTGTTATTTGTATAATAAAGATTATAGTTGAAATAATTAAAATAATGTAAAGTACTAACCTATAAAAAATGATGTATGAAAACATAAAAACTTTTATAGAAGTACTTATACCAAGATTAGAAAATGACTTTTTTTTGATATTGTTCTGTTTATCAATTCAAGTAAAAAGTATAATCTAAGCGATATAATTTTGAGATTTTACAGCATTTTCAATTGTTCTAAAGAATGTTTTTATTTGGAGATTTAGCTTCATTGCCTTGAAAAAACAATTTGATATTCCATCTCTTTTTATATAAATCGGCTATTGTTCTAGCAGAACATTCTAAATTATTGGTTATTATTTCTATAACCTTATTTTCATCATGTTTATAAATATGAACTAAACTAAGTTTTTTTTGATAAAAACCTGTTTTAATCGCTTAACTACTGTTTAATACTACTATTTCGTCCTTATTAACATTTTGATGTTCTTTATCAGGTAAATCTAATTCATGTATTGATTCGTACAAGTGTTTATTGGTCTCAAAAACAGTTAAAACTATGCACTTTAGTGCATTTTGCTTTCAGCTTCTAAAAATGTTATATTTGTTCAATGGATTTTCAA
>CANGOT010000228.1 GCA_947455425.1 Chitinophagaceae bacterium
AAAAAACCAGTAAGTTGGGAAGAATTAACGATTACTCCTGCAAAGAAGAAACAATACTACTTGCGTAGTTGTTTTCCTGTGATAAACAACTTTGGGCAAATAGAATCAGTTATTGAACAAAGTATCGATATTTCGCAGCAACGAAAATTAGAAGCTCAACTAAAAACATCAACAGAACATTTCTTTTCTACACTAGATAATCTTAATGACATTGTATTGCAAACCGATGGAGAGCTGAAATTGCAGTTTATCAATAAAGCCTGGGAAAATATTACCGGACAACATTTAAATGACTATCAGAATAAATCTATTTTCGATATTTTATCTATTACACGATATGAATTGTATGGAAAAATGTTTGCCATTCTATCAGGCGAAGCCAAACAAAAAACTGGTATTTTATTAATTAAAGACAAAGAAGGTAAAGAAAAACAACTTCAATACAATTTGCAAACTGCTTTTAACGTTGATACTGATAAACAAGGAGTTTTGGCAACTTTAACAGATATTACCAAGCAACAACTGCAGGAAACACAACTTTTAGAGTTAGTGAAACGCGAAAAAGAATTAAACGAACTTAAAACTGCGTTTGTAAATATGGTATCTCATGAACTGAGAACACCGCTTACTGTTATTTCTTCGAGTGCTGAAATTTTAGAATTGATGTTGCAGGCAGGAAAAGGTAATGAAGAGGTTTCAATTTATACCAAACAAATTATTGATGAAGTAGAAAAGATGACTGCTTTTATGCAGGATCTTTTAATGGTTAGTAAAATTGAAGCAGGTAAAATTGAAATTAACACCAAGCAAACCGATATAGCCAAATTTTTAAGTAAAGTTATTGATAATGGTTTTAACCCATGGAAAGATGGGCGTAAAGCAGAAATGCAGATAAAACGTGAGCCATTTACAGCAGCTATTGATGAGAATATGTTGCAACACGCGTTACAGAATTTATTACAAAATGCTTTTAAATACTCATCAGGAAAAAATAATGTAAAGGTGAGGGTAGCATTCTCAAAAACCTATTTCACCATCACGGTTTCTGATGATGGAATTGGTATACCAGCAAACGAATTAGAAAAACTGTTTACTTCTTTTTTCCGTGCAACCAATACTGGTAATATCAGTGGCACAGGCATTGGCTTAATTGTTACAAAATACTTTACCGAACAGCATAAAGGAAATGTATTTGTTAGAAGCCAAATTAATAAAGGCAGCATTTTTACCCTCAAGTTACCTTATTAAAAATTAGGCATTGTTTACTGTAGTGCTCAGATAGTTTTTTAAGTTGGTATTAATAATGTGATTCCAGCCTTGATTAAAACTAGTAATTTCAAAGTCTTTTCCATTCTCTGCAAAAGTTTCAAGATCGGTGTGTGTAAGTTTAAAATAGGTTTTATGGTCTTGCTCAATAAGTTTAAACGTTAATAAAGAGCAACCTGCATATCCATCATATTTCCAGGTATATGATAATTTTTTTTCTGGAACCACCTCAATAATTTCGCATAAGTGTAAGTATTGTTTTTCAGGCGAGCCTGCAGTGAAATGAAATTTATTTCCAACTTCAAGACTAAAATCTTCAACGTTAAAATACCATTTTTCCATTTCTCCTTTCTGGGTTAATGCTTTCCAAACATTCGCAATAGGTGCATTAAAAGTTTGTTCAATAATAACAGTAGTATGTGGCATATGAATACAGTTTTTAATTAATAATAAAACACAAAACTATTAGTATGGCTTAAATTAAAATATGACTATTTTCATAAATTACACTTTGCTTTTTCGTAAAAAAATTCTATAGCATCTATCACTTCGTATTCTGTTCTGTCTTCTGTTCCAGCAAAGTATAATTGATTTAAAAAATATCCGCTTTCATTTTCTTTATAATATTCAACATTAATTGCTAATGTTTCTGAATTGTTTTCGCCATGGTATTCGTGTTGAATACAACTGCCAATATAGTTGCTCCAGGATGTTAGTAATTGGTTCTCTACCCAAATACCATCTTTATCAATTTCAATAAAAGTGATGGCGTGCTTATCTTTTCTAGAAATAATTAAAATGCTTAAACCGATGAATATAGCTAGTGTTAAGTAAGATAGTATTAAAATTTTTATAAATGATGCCGCTAGTAAAATACCCCAGAAAAAACAAAGGATTGCTTTTACAAAAACATAATATGATGTTCGCTTCACCTCAAAACTATTTTTGGTTGTATTACGAATGCTCATTTTTATTATTTATTGCAGTTATTAAATTTTAGCTGTTCGAAACTACAATTTTATTTCTTGCATAAATGTTAAATATTAAAAAAAAAATAATAGGCGATTGGCTATAATTTTTAAAAAGGAAAAGTAGAAGTGCATTCAATTGGTAAGCCTTTGCATCATTAAAGTGTTGTGTTTTACCTATTCATTTTTATGGGTTTGCTACAAACTCATTCTTCAGAAATAATAAAACAGTTTTATCGTTTTTAGATTAGAATATTTTATTTATGAAATTTCTTTTTTACCTTTTTTTAATTTGTACTTTAGCTTCTTGCACAAAATATACTGGCAGTGCTGGCACTACAAATAGCATTTCTAGTGGTTATTGGAAAATAGCTGGTGTGCAATACAATCAGGTTTTTTGTAAACGAACTGTATATAATGATAACACGGGTTACTTGTTTGCCGTTGATGATACGAATAAAGTAAAAGGCGAATTATCAAACTCACTTATAGTAAGTTTTAATAAAATGCCCACACAAAATAAAACCTACAATATCAAAACATTTAGTTCATCGCAAACTAGTTTTCCCAGCGATGATAGTTATGTTTATGTAAGATTAGTAACTGGTGCAGCTTACGATAGTTATGGCCCATATGGTGCTACTTATGCTTATCAATACCTTTCTGCATCGCCTGTAAATAATTACGATAAACTCTATGTATCTATAAACAAGGGGAAAATAAATCTTAATTTTTCAAATGCTACTATGTATAAAGTGCAATATATTTTGTTTAATGATAGTCAGTTAAATGAAACAGTTAGTGTGGAAGGGAATGTTAAAGAAAACTGATTTCTTATCTGATTTAATTGTTCATCTGTTATATAAAAAAAGCGTAGAGCAATGCCCTACGCTTTTTTTATAGGTATTCATCTTATACCAATATTGTAATACAATTTTTTCTATTTCACCACAACAATTCCTGTAGCTTGTACT
Source organism: Chitinophagaceae bacterium (assembly GCA_947455425.1). Taxonomy (GTDB): domain Bacteria; phylum Bacteroidota; class Bacteroidia; order Chitinophagales; family Chitinophagaceae; genus CAIVPM01. The sequence continues at coordinate 3,209 of CANGOT010000228.1, forward strand.
ACTATTTCTTGTTTAGGTTCTTTAATCATTTCAATTTCTTCTTTAGATTTTCCTGCATCTTCAGCGTAGTGCTTTAACATTTCTACACTGGTAATTTTCTTTTCAGCAATTCCCTTTACTACAATTGTTTTACCGTTCATTGAAAGTGGAACTAAAAATTTATGATCTTTCATCTTAACCATAATGGTTCCTGTAGCAGTTTTCATTTTTAACCAACAACCCTCAGCAGTACACACCTGTGCTACTTCACCTTCAACCTTTACATCTAACTTATTTTCTTTGTCTAGTTTCTTCACTAAGTCTGTTGAAGATATAGCACCATCAGCTGTTGTTTTTTCGCCAAAAGTCATTCCAGCATCAGCAGGTCCTTTTGGAGGTTGGGCTAACAATATTCCGGTAAACAAACTTGTTATCGATAAAGCTATTATTTTTTTCATATTAAAATGTTTTGGCAAATGTAATGAGAATGTGAAAACAGATGTGCAGATTCTCTTAAAGATAATATGCTACCAATATTAGTGCAAAACCCGATGGGGGATGGCAGATAGTTTTTTATAGTTTCGGGGCGATGTTGGGGCAAACATTTTTCTGTCTAACTATTTTAAAAAACCTTGGTTACGACAAGTAAAAAAAAGTATTACTTATCTTCAACTTAAAGATAGTCGATCTTTAAGTTGCCGAACGGTTAACTTTAAGTTCATGATAACCGATCTTTAAGTTGCCGAACGCTTAAGTTTAACTTGATGATAAGTAAAGAAAGACTTTTTTCTCATAAAAAAACTATTCGCTCTTGTAAAAACGATTCTCTTGCTCTATCGCAAAACAGTATGATGTTTTTAATTATGAATTGAAAACAAATCCATTAAATATAATTCATGGTTGCACAACCAGATCATTTATTTTTTTTAGCAAGCTGCAGATAGATTGCTTTTGGGGAATGATGTTTTATTTGATTGAAAAAAAATGCTGACTTAAAATATTTCAGCCTATGATAAATATCAGTATTATTTTCTTGCATAAAATTCACATTTGTATCATAAAAAGATAGTATGGAAAAACACAGTATTTTACACGAGTTTCCTGAACATCAGGAAAAAATTCACCAACTTAAAACCGCCGATACACATTTTAGAAAATTATTCGATGAGTATCACGAAGTTGATCATCAAATACATAGTATTGAAGGTGGTGCCACACCAACGAGTGATGAACATTTAAATGAACTAAGGGTAAAGCGTGTTCATTTAAAAGATAGTATTTACGAATACTTGAAATAACCTTTATTGTGTTTGGTAGTAATACCAAACACATTTTTTTTCTGCTGACCAGTAGGCTATTTATTGTGGTTTGTTAAAGTGTTTTAATAAATTTCATCCCATAAATAAATAGTCAAAGTGTT
>CANGOT010000229.1 GCA_947455425.1 Chitinophagaceae bacterium
AATGCAAGGACTAAGTAAAAATTTATATCACTATAAATCATTGAAAACTTCCATTGCTCATTTGTAAGACCTGCATTAAACTCATTTGTATGAAGTCCTTGAGAAATTTTATATCCAATGAATGAGTCTGTAATTAAAGTAAAAACAAGTAGTAATGTGATAAATCCGTATTTCTTTTTTTCTAACGCATCGTGAATTAAAAAACCTAATCCTAAGAAGATAACTGGAAATAAAATTATTAAAGCAGTAACCCCACCACCTTTTGTTTTTGCTTCTGCAAAAACGTTTGGATTTATGAAGCCTAATGTTCCTTGTTTAACACCATAAAAGGCTGAATAGCCTGATGATGAATAGAAAACAAACAAATAAAGTGTTAGTAAAATTGTGATAAAGGCACCAATGACAAAAGGAATATAATCAATACTTGGTGCTTCTCCATCTTTTACTTTTATTCTATCAACTTCTAACTCTTCAATAACTTTTTCTTTGTCTTCTTTGAACTTGTCTTGTGTGTTTAAATCACCCTGAGCTTGTATTTTTTGATTTTTCTTTTGTATTACTTCTGCTCGTAATTTAGAAATTCTATTTTTAATTCCTTCGCCTGTAAGTTCTTGCTCATTTAAAAACTTGTCATAGATATTGTCTAACGAATGACTAATTAAAGCAGCGTGTGAATTGCAGGTCTTTGCCGCAACTCTTCCAAAATGAGCATACGAAATATCCTTCTCATTACTACTATCATTTATAGATTCGTTTAAAGGTTGTTGCTCTTCGATTAATTTGTCGTCCATATTTAAAATTTATTTTGATTTAGGTTTGTCGTTGGCAAGGTTTGTCTAAACTTGCAGGCAACGAACAGTTATTGCTGCAGGTTGGGAAATAGTATTCCTTCTGCCCGTAACCACTGCTGAGTAAAGTTAATAAATGTTGAATGTTGTTTGTCTAGCCCGAGCAAAAGTAGAGTAGTGCTGAAAATGCTCATTGTTATTCCTTCTGCCCAACTTGCACAAAAGCCAATGTTGGCTGTAGTTTTATCTTTTATAAAGTTGCTTTTCAAGACTATTTAATTTTTGAGAAACCGTTACTTTTTTGTTGTCTTCTAAAGTATAAGTTTCCATAAATTCTATTATTATTTTTTTACAAGTGATATTAAAACAACCTTTATTATTCGTTGGAAAGTGAATGGATTTTATACCTGTAAAAAAATTCACTTTGATGTTACTCTTCTTGATAAGCTCAATGCTTGTAACTGCTTTTACATCTTTACACAAAAGGCTACCAATCGTAAATACATCAATTCTTACTCTAAAACGCTCACCAACAAAAAAGCCCATATCCTTTTTATATCCAATATTAATTCTAATATTAGTTGGGTCAATTTGAACAAAATCTGTAGCATAAATATTATCGTCATCAATAAGATTTGCACCTTCAACAAAACTTAAATCTCCTTCAATTTTGTCAAAAAGTTTGTTCCGCTTATTTACTGCTTCTTTATTCCATTTTTCAATTTGTTCTTCGTCTGTAAGTTTTCTAAATAAAGGCATAAGAAATCTATTTTTTGTTAATCTTTTTTTGATGAAGCCCAAAGCATCATTGCAATTATGAAAATAATTCCAGCTATAATAAAATAAATAATAAATCGAGCAAAGCTTCCTACTGTTAATTACTGCCACCTGTTGGGTCGGTTTCTGTTTTTACAAAATAGAGGCCTGCTGCCCAATTAACACTTGCAAAACTGCCACTTACCACTGTACCTGCACCTATTTGAAAACTGGCTAAACCATTGGCATTGGTGGTGGGGGTTTGTGTTTCTACATATACTGCTGTGCCAGTTACACTGCCTTGTAGTAAACTTATTTTTACCCCAACTGCTTGGTTGGCTACCAATGCACCACTTGCATTTCTAATAACACTTTGGTAACTCATTTTTTGTGGGGCTTGTGCCATTGCACTGCTTACCATTACTACTGTGGCAATAAAGGCTGCCATTAGCTTGTTTGTGTGTTTCATACTTTTTATTTTTTGCTTTTTTAGTTTTGACAACTTTTTAAAAGTTGTCAAAGCTTTAGTGTTTATTCAGGTCGGTACTTTCGGTGCCTACCATGTTACTAATTATTTTTTTTCTTCTATTCATTTTTATTGTTGAGAGATGCAATATCAACATCGTTTTATAATAATTTTTTAATGGTTTCTGGACTCCATTTTTTAAATTATCGGCGAAAATATGTGAATTATACAATAATTAGGCATGTATGCCTAAGATTATTTTATTAATATAGTCCAAATTGCAATGCTTGAACAAGCTAAGAAATACCGACCAATTAATAAAGTTTGGGAATCATTTGAGGGGGTTACGTGCTTCTAAAAAAATGACGCTTGAACAATTAGCTTTTGCAGTAGATGTGGAGATAAGTCAAATTTATAGAATAGAAAAAGGAAAAGTAAATCCCACTTTAACAACATTAATAGCTTTATCAATTGCTTTGGGAATCAATATTGGTGAATTAGTAAATGCAGATTTTAGCACTACAAAATAATAAAGTATCTGTAGGCATACAAATTACCCATAATCTTATACAGGAGTATATCATCATCATCAGTATAAATTTCATCAACAAAAAGTGTACAACCCATTTTTATGTCATCTATTGATTCAATACTTAAAACACTAAATGGGGTGTATAACCTTGTAATTTTTGCTTGTTTATTCATAATGAGCATACTAAAAGAATCATAGTTGTAAATTATTTGTTCTTCCATAAAAAATAAAATAATTTTAGCAAAATAGGCCTTGAACATTTATAAGGCTTTTAAGCCACATACTTACAGAACATATATTATTGCAAATCGAACTTATGAATAAATTAATTAAAAAAATTAGACGCAAGTCTAATTTTTATATCCCAAAATTCCCTTAATGATTCTTATTTCTGTAATAGAAAATAATGCTAGGCACTTAAAAATAATAACAGAGCATTTACAAGAAAACCCAAACTATAGGTTACTTTCAACCGCTACCAATGGTTTTGAATTTTTAAAATTTTGCTATTCTAATAAGCAACTTCCTGATATAGCTTTGATAGATATTGAAATGGATGTAATGGATGGTGTAACTTTAGTAGATTTTTTAAATCAGTTTTATCCAAGCATAAAATGTATAGCAGTTAGTAGTCATAATCATAAAGAAATAATTGAAGCGATGATGGCTTGTGGTGCAATGGGATTTGTATTTAAGCTTTTTACTATTGATGAAAATTTATTAAACCCACAGCTTTTGGGTTTAACAAATAAATTTGAAACCATAGATGCAGCCATTGAAACTGTTATTGCTAATGTTTTTTATTTAGACAAGCTAATTGAGAGGTCAGAAAAAGAGATGGTTAAACATTTAAATAGAGAAACATTATTGGCAAAATGCCAGCAACAAAGAAATGCCAATGCTGTTTTTAATCTTACGCTACACGAATATGAAATATTACTGTTATGTGCAGGTAGCAATAGTAAGCTAGATGAAATTGCTACACTCTTATCTAAAAGCATACAAAGCTTAAAATTACTTTTATCCGGAATTTATAAAAAATGGATATTACAAATAGAACAGAACTTGTTTTTTTGTGTTATAGAAAAGGCATTACAAAAACTGCTGTAAATATTGTGGGTAATGAAAAAATGTAAGTAAGAGCATATATAAAAAACACTATTTGCAAATTGCTTTTTCAAAAAAAGGTCAAATAAACCCTGAGAAAATGTGATAATATAACTTACAATATTTTTTTTTATATAATAATAAAACATCGAGAACGTTATTATTTATTGTAAAAAAGTTCCTTACACGATTGGCTTAATGCTTTTTTAGATAACTCCCGAGAATCGTGATGCATTCACTTGATATAGTAGCTTATATAAAATGGTTATGCTTTATGAAAAATAAATTATCTTTTATTGTAGCTGCATATCATAAATCCACAATGATACTTTAAATATTGGTTCGCAAATTTACTTATGGATAAAATAGAAAACGATATAGCAAAATATATGAATATTGTATTTGACAGCGATATAATAGAATTAATTGAAGAAGAACGTTATACTTATTTACATTGCACATATATTACTTCTGAAAAGTATATATCTGATTTGTATTTGAATATTAATGAAAATTGTTATCTAGTTGGTGGCAAATCATTAATAAAATTAAAGCTACTCAACGTAATTGGTATTCCAATAGCTCCACAAAAACATTACTTAAAAAAACAAGGTGATACATTACAATTTTCATTGGTTTTTCCTGCTATTCCTAAAGAGTGGGAAGTGTTTGATTTTATAGAAGATATACCTGCTGTGTTTATTGATACAACATTACAATGTAGCACAGGATTTTATTACAGAAATATTAAAAGAAATGATACTGACGTATATAAAATAACAATTAAGTAATTGCTTTAATATTGACTGCCAAATAATGAAAACTATATGGAAAATATATACCTTGACTTTTTAGCATTACATCATTATTGTAAAGAAAACAATATCGCTAAAAAAGATATTTGTATGAATAGCTGTGTAATTTGTGATATTCCATTTGCTTCTATATATAGGCT
>CANGOT010000230.1 GCA_947455425.1 Chitinophagaceae bacterium
AATAATCCAACCGGCTATCTTTTCTTCATTTAATTTCAAAGAATCTATTGCAGGATGGTTTAAAGTCAATTGATAATTCATTGTTGCAACAATGCAATTATCAATTCCAAAAATATCTTTCAACTGTTTGTTCATTTCTTTAACTGCTGCAGCATCATCAAATGTTCCACCCGGTAATTTATGTTCCTGCATAAATCCTGGAACATGAGCAACAGCATGGTCTGCAGTTAAAAAAGAAAGATAACTTCCTTTGCCAATTTGTGCATCCAAAAAGTCAAATAATTTTCCCAGTTGTTCATCTAATCTTACATAACAATCTAATAACTCCCAACTATTAGGACCAAAAGCATGACCAATATAATCTGGACTAGAAAAACTAATTGCAAGAAAATCTGTCACATTATTTTTTCCAAGTTGTTCATTTAACACAGCAGTTTTTGCCATTTCTACAGTGATGTTATTACCATAAGGAGTAGAAATAATTTTATTATAATCTTTATCTATATACTGTGTTAAATTATTATAAGGAAAAGAGGCAGCATCTTTACCAAACACTTTGCTCTCGTAGGCTTCAGCATCATTGGTACAGTATTGCAAATAAGTTTCTTTGGGTAAACTAATGTTCCAACCTAACCTATAAAAAGAGTCAATCATCTTTCTATTATTAAAACTATTAACCCATCCTGGAAGCTCTTTTAAATAATGTGTACTACTAATAAAACTACCTGTTGATTTATCTAGCCAATACGCAGCATTTGCACTATGCCCAGCAGGAAGAATAGCCCCTCTGTCTTTTATTGCAATACCAATTACTTTACTTTTAAAATTTGTTGCTAACCTTAATTCATCGCCAACAGTTGTAACCAACATATTTTTAGGGCTCATCTTTCCAGCATCGGCCTTAGTATTACCCACACCGCTAACCGTATTATCCTGGGTGCAATAAACTTCTTTATTCAAGTTGTTATCATACCAATTATTACCCACTATTCCATGAATATTTGGAACACTTCCTGTATAAACACAAGTATGCCCACAAGCAGTAACTGTGGGTGTATAGGGCACCATAGTATTGTTGCAACTAAAGCCATAATCCATCATTCGTTTAAACCCACCATTAGCTTTAAACAAAGGTTGAAAACGTTGCAAATAATCCCAACGCATTTGATCTATAATAATACCCACTACCAATTTAGGCTTCGTACTAATTGAGGTTTTGGCAGTACTACTTTTTGCAGGAGATGCCTGTTGACTAAAGCTTGTAGCCATCACTGATATAGAAAAAGCTGCAGTAAAAAAAAGTTTCATTCTAAAGTTTGTTTTAAACAAATGTACAGAATGAAAGTAGATGAGTAAGTGTATTACAAATTAGTCATGGTAATTTTTTGCTTACGCAACTATATTATTCATTCGGTAAGTAGTATCAAGCATTATTGATTTTATTTTCAAAATATGTTTAATTTTACTGACTTACAACCATAACAAACATTTTTTTATTTCCAAAGCAACGAAAAGCTTAAAAACTGTGTCTATATAAAATAAAACAAATAGTTTTAACTTTCTTATAGTTTTGTGTTCTGAGGTTTATTCTAATATGAAAAAATATTTTATATCTCTTTTACTATTTCTAATCTGCTTTTCTAAGACTGGCTTTGCCAAGCATTTAAAAGGTGGTTGGATTCAATATCAATATATCAGCACCGATTCGGTTGCTAAAACAAACAAATATAAAATTACTGTTAGACAATATTTGTCTTGCGAATCAACTGGTTCGCAAATAGACGACGATATATTTTTGGGCATATTTGATGGTTGGACAAATACTTCAGTGAAAGTATTAACTGTTACAAGAACTGGCACAGATAACCCCAGCATTACCACCTTTAATCCTTGCATTACACCAACGCCTCAACCTGGAGATGTTTGTTACAGAATAGATAAATATGAAGTAACTGTTGATTTAGCATTTAACGATGCAGGATATACACTTGCTGTGCAACGTTGTTGTAGAATTGATGGCATTATTAATCTGGTAAATTCGGGTAATATTGGTGTTACATATTTTAATAAGATTCCGGGTAAAATAAATGGCATTAGTTATATAAATAATAACAGCCCGGTTTTTCAGCAAAAAGATACTGTAATTGTTTGTCACAATACTCCATTTACATTTGATTTTTCTGCTACTGATTTTGATGGAGATTCTCTTGCATATGTTTTTTGTAATGGATTAGATGGTGGTTCTACCGGCGACCCAAGACCCAACCCTCCATCAAATCCACCATACACAAGTGTTACATACGATTTGGGATATGATGGTGCGTTCCCTTTAAGTGTGAATGTTAAACTGAATCCTGTAACAGGACTCATTAGTGGTATAGCACCCGATGCCACTGGTGATTATGCGGTGGCTGTATGTGCATTGGAATATAGGAATGGTGTTTTAATTGGCACCAATAAAAAAGAAATTCATATTAATGTGGCAAACTGCCAGCTTTCGGCAGCAGAATTAAAACCTACTTATGTTACTTGCAATGGTTTTACTTTAAGTTTTCAGAACTTGTCTGGAGCCACCAATATTATTGCATACAACTGGGATTTTGGTGTGCCAAATATTTCTACCGATACCTCTACTTCTCCTACCCCTACTTTTACTTATAGTGATACCGGTGTTTACACACTAAAGCTTCATGTTTCTTCACAATCCTGTGCCGATTCTACAACATCTAAAATTAGAATTTTCCCTGGCTTTGTTCCAGATTTTAATGTTAGTGGATATTGTTATCAAACCCCCTTTAATTTCTTTAATAACACTTATGCTAAATATGGTGCTGTAGATAGTGTGCATTGGGATTTTGGCGAATCTTCTTTAACCAATGATACTTCTATTCTTAAAAATCCAAGTTATAAATATGCAACACCGGGCAGTAGAACTGTCTACTTGTATGCACATAGTAGCAAGGGCTGTGAAGATACTGTTAGCAAAGTAGTAAATGTGCTAGACAAACCATTTATTAACCTTCCATTTAAAGACACACTGATTTGTAGTATTGATACATTACAACTGCTATCATCTTCTTTTGCTAAAAGCTATTCCTGGAGCCCTAATCTATACATTTCTAACGCAGGAGTTGCTAACCCACTTGTTTTTCCAAAAGATACAACGCTATACATTTTAACCGTAACAGATAATGGTTGTGTAAACAGAGATACCATTAAGGTGAATGTGCTGGATTATATTACAGTTGATGCTGGTGCCAATGCCAATGTATGCCTGACTGACACTTTTAAAATGAAGACAGTCAGTTATGCATTAAGTTATGTGTGGACTCCCGCTTTAACACTTAACGATTCCACTTTGAAATATCCTTTGGCAGTGCCTACGCAACCAGTAACAAAATATTATGTAAAAGCTAATTTAGGTAAGTGTCAGGACAGAGATTCGGTAACTCTTTATACTTATCCTTATCCCATAGCAACAGCCAAAACAGATACTTCTATTTGCTTATCACAAAGTGTTAAATTGTTTGGTAATTATGTAGGTGATAAATTTAGCTGGTCTTCTGGAATTTCTTTATCGGACAGTACGACGCTAAACCCTATTGCAAAGCCCGATAGCACTACCAAATATATTTTTACTGCACAATATGTAACAGGATGTTTAAAACCTGTTAGCGATACTATTGAAGTGGGAGTAGTGCAACCATTTACTGTTTTTGCTGGCAGAGATACAGCTATTGTTTATAACCAACCCCTACAGTTAATGGCTTTGGTGGATTTTGCCAGCGATAAAAGCTTTCATTGGACAAGCATTCCTGCAGCTTCCACTAAATACTTAAATGATGTTAATATTCAAAACCCTGTGGCAACGTTTCCTATTTATGCCGATAGCTTAAACTATATTGTAAGAGCTTTTACAAAAGAACAATGCGATGCTTACGATACCATTAAGATAAAAGTATTTAAAACCCAACCCGAAATTTTTGTTCCAGATGCTTTTACTCCTAATGGCGATGGCATTAACGATGTTATTAAACCCATACCTGTTGGTATTACTAAGCTGGATTATTTTAATATTTATAATCGCTGGGGCGAAATGTTGTTCACCACATCGCAGATTGGTAAGGGATGGGACGGCTCAGTAAATGGCAAAGAACAAGCTTCTGGAACCTTTATCTATACCGTGCAAGGCGTAGATTATTTGGGTAAAATAATTACAAAAAAAGGTACTGTAGTATTGATTAGATAGTAAGCAACAAATAATCACTTATCAATGTTACAAATTTTATTAAACTTTTATAGGGTTTAAGAACCCTATAAAGTTATTCAAGAATCTATCAAGGATATTTCTATTTCTCCATGACAAAAAAACGTTTTAAAAAAAACATCAACCTACGTCAAATTATCATTCATTGTATTGCTGCCTGGTTTTTTATTCACGCCTTTAAAACATTGTTTTATTTAAACAATTCCCAACTGTTTTATATTTTAAATAACAGTAATGAACAAGATGTATTAAATGCTTTAAAGAAAAATGCATTTACCAATACCGACCTTGCTATTTATGGCGTTTGGAATAGTGTTGCAGGCTC
>CANGOT010000231.1 GCA_947455425.1 Chitinophagaceae bacterium
CATCCTGAGCAACTAAAATTTTATTCACTTTCTTACCGGCAGCACCAGTTTGAATGGTTACTAAAGTTCCTCCTAAAATGCCTTCTGCGAAGCTTTTAATATCATCAGCACTCTTTCCAACCTTCACACCATTCATACCAGTTTCATTAACTTTACCCTTACCTCTTCCACCAGCATGTATTTGTGCTTTAACTACAGCAAATTTGTTATTTGTTTGTGCAGCAATTTGAGTGTATGCCTCAACAGCAGCATCCACAGTATCTACAGCTATTCCTTCTTGAACAGGAACATTGTATTTTTTTAAAAGTTCTTTCGCTTGATATTCGTGCAGATTCATAATTATTTTTTTTGCGTTGCGAAGATAGGGAGTTGGATTATAGATATGAATGATGAACTATGAATTGTTGAAATTTTTGAATAATTTCAAATGACTATTGTTGATTCATTGCCAATTTGGGGTTACGATCAAGCAAAATAAATCTATAGTTCAGACAACTTCCATAACCAAACAGCCAGCTTTTCGTTAACAGATGAAATTTGCATCAACATTAAATTGAAACCATTCTTACTCAGAAAGCAATCGGTTCTCAGCGTGCCATCTTTTTCATCAAATAAATAAACCTGTTTAAAATGCTCATGGCTGTTAATATTCGCCAGATAACATATTTGTAGCGATTTCTTTAAAGCCGTAATGATGATCTCATTAGATACATTACCAATAAAAGCTAAATGATGTAGCGAATATTTTAGTTTAGGATTATAAAATTTATCATCAAATCCATTTACTTTAAGTCGATAATTTTTAGCAAGAACATTATTCATCATACACTTTTCCATAACATAAATTATTTATTTGATTGAAGCTCTTCAAATGTTGTTCGTTGTTTATCGGTTAATTTATCAGGAATTAATACTTGCAGTTGAATGTATAAATCACCAAAAACATTTGGCGTTTCATACAATGGCATTCCTTTTTGTTTAAGCCTTATAGATTTGCCGTTTTGTGTACCAGCATCAATTTGTACTTTTAGTTTACCAGCCAAGGTATCAATAATAATATCTCCTCCTAACACAGCAGTATATAAATCTATTGATTGTTGTTTATACAAATCATTCCCTTTTCTAGTGAATATGGCATCTGTTTTTACTTTTATAATAACATATAAATCCCCATTATTTTCAGCAGTATTTCCTTTTGCACCTTTGCCTTTAATCACTAATCGTTGTTCATTATAAGCACCAGGTTTTGTGGTGATTCTAAGCTTGCTTGTTTCTAATTGTACAATACGCTCTGTGCCCTTATAAGCTTCCTCCAAAGTAATTTCCATTGCTGTTTCATAATCACCTCCTCGCCTATTTTTTGTGTTCGCTTTTCCACCACTTCTTCCTGCAAAAAATTGTTCGAAAAAGTCTGAGAAATCAGTTTGTTCTCCAGTACCAAAAGCATCACTATTGTAGCCTTGATAATAATTTTGCTGTCCGCCAGCATCCCCAAAAGGATTACCTCTTTGTTGACTACCATTTTGTTCAAACTGTTGCCAGTTCTCACCCAGCTCATCATATTTCTTTCGTTTTTCTATATTGCCTAAAACTTCATTGGCTTCGTTGACCTGTTTAAACTTTTCTTCAGATGCTTTATTATCTGGGTTTTTATCAGGATGATACTGTATTGCCAAAGCACGATAAGCTTTTTTAATCTCATCTTGCGAAGCTTTTTTATCAACCCCTAAAATTTTATAATAGTCTTTATATTCCACCTATTTTTTTGTTGGAATGATCAATACAGGAAATGCATTTTCGTGCAATACTTTTTCTGCAACACTGCCCATTAATATTTTCTCGAGCCATTGTTTACTATGCGAACCCACAATTACTAAATCCATCTTTAGTTCTTTTGCAGTTTCAATAATAGATTCGGCTGTATCACCTTCTGTTACGAGTGTTTTAATATTTGTATCTCTAAGGTGGTGTTTAGATTTATCAAGAAAATTATACGATGCTTTTCTTAGTCCATCAGTAATTCTTGGCTCCAAAAAGTCTGTATCTACATAACCACCAAAACCCATGATGGGTTCATACACTGTTGAGGAGTAATACACAGGATTTCCAATTACGTGCATCAATGTAATTTCCACATCTGCACCTTTAACTAAAGAAAAGCCAATCTCTGCAACCTTTTGTGCTGTTGGGTTGTAATCTAATGCTATCAATACTTTTTTCATTTTATTTGTTTAGGCACAAAGGTTCCAAAAGTATTTTGGGGTTAAATTATACAATCATTGCAAAGAGTTATATTATTCACAGATTGAAAAACACATTATCTGTAAAAAATAACACACACTAAAAACACGTTCGTAATTCCGCAGACTTATTAAATGTGGCAGGTGAGACATCCGCCACTAGAAAAATATTTAATTTAAATACATCCTTTTATCCCCTATATTCTTCGACTAAAGCATTTTGCTTCCGCGTTATTGGTAGGTTTTCTCATACCAAAGGTTAGTAATGGTATGCTGACATTTTTTCCTATTCTCCACAATTGTACCTTCATTTTACCAAAATTTTATGCACAATTGTCCACCCCAATGCTTCAAACGGGCATCCCAAGGCTTCATATGAGCATTCTAAAGCTTCTTAGCAATATCCCAATACAGCATATGAGCATTCTAAACCTTCAGGATGGCTACCGCATGCTTCAAATCTATTTTCTGGTGCTAAATTTCAATTTTCCCATATTACAAAGGAGCATTCTCTAAAATTTTTAACAAAACTTTAACTTTTTTTAAGCAGCACTTTTAAGCAACCACTTGTCTAGGTATATGAAGGGAATTCCTTCAATATTATTTCACAATTAAATTTTTAAATCATGTCGCAAAACAATGATGGTTTAAACTTCAAAATGAGTTATAATGAAGTATTAAACTTAAGCTTCGAAAAAGAGGTTCTTTTAACAAGAGACCAAACCGACCTTGTCAGCAGGGGAATTACAACAGCAAGAATTACTGCATTTGAAGGGCTACGCAACGCTTTTATGGAGGTGCCTACCGATGACACGATGAAGGCTAATATTAGCATTGCCATTAATGCTAGAGATGTTGTTGCCAACCAAATGCGTATTGCCATTCGTGAAGTATTAGGAATTGCTAAAAACACTTTTGGTGAAGGTAGTGCCGAATACAAAACCTTTAATGGCAACGAAATAAGCAGAATTGATGCTGCCGGATTAAGCTTTTTAAGTGTTACCATTGTTACACAGGGCACTAATTATTCAGCCCAAATGACTCCCAAGGGTTTAACTACTGCTATGCTTACAACTATCACAGCATTAAAAGCAACATTGGACGCTAAAATTAAAGAGGTAGATATAGCTAGTTCAGCACAATTAACCACTACACAAAAAAGGCATAACGCTGCAAATGCCTTGTTTGATGAAATGACTGCTATGTGCAATGCTGCACAGGTGTACTATGCCGACAGAAACGCATTAAAGGCAGAAGAGTATACTATCTACGACACAGTAGGCACACAGCAACAACGCAATGGTATTGTAGAAGCTAATAGCTCAGTCTACAGAAGTTTGGATGGATTAACACCCGATGCTGTATTTAAAATTAAAGTAATAGATGGTGTGGATTTGGTTTTTTACTTTAGCCAAACCGAGGGGGGCGATGCAGGTGCAAAAGCCATTACAGTTTCGGTTGATCCTAATAACTACACCGAAACTACAGCCGCAGCTCTGGGATATAACAGCAGCAATGGCTTTATAAAATTCAATATTAAAAACAACAGTAATGTAGAAACTGTTTATAAGGTGTTGGTGGGTTAAAAAAATAAAGTAATAAACTGTAAGCCTCCGATGTGTTACAACATCGGAGGCTTTTTAATGCCTTTGGTATTCACCAATATCAAATAAAAATTCTTTCCTTACTTTTATCGCAACATAATAAAAGATTTTATGTAGTAGCTTTTTTTATCGGCCAACTAAACTCGAATTCCTTGATAATACAAGTATATTTCAATTATTTAAACATACAAAACAAAAGAAAGTCTGAAGTTCTAGCCCCCCAATATTAATGACCTTAAACAACTCACAGTATTTAACCACACTAAAAAACAACGAAAATGCCTTTGCAGCTTTGTTGAATCAACATCAGTTAAAGGTGCTAAATACTTGTTATAAATTTTTATTGAATAAAGAAGATGCAGAAGATGTGACACAGGAAGTGTTTATAGAGGTTTTTCAATCTATGAATAAATTTAGGGGTGATGCTCAAATAAGCACCTGGATTTATAGAATTACTATTAGCAAATGCCTCGATGAAATTAAAAAGCGAAATAGAAAAAAAAGAATTTCATCTATAGGTAAAGTTTTAGGGTTGGAATTTGCACAAGACAAAAAATCAAATATTACAGAACCAGATATTACTCTTGACCAAAAGCAGCATTTAGAATTAATGCAACTTGCTCTAAACAAATTGCCAGATACACAAAGAATTGCATTTACATTAAGTAAAATTGAAGGTTATAGTAATGAAGAAATTGCTGCAATAATGGAGACTACCATTGTTGCAATA
>CANGOT010000232.1 GCA_947455425.1 Chitinophagaceae bacterium
CAACATCTTTTTGTATGATGGTTTGAGAAAAAGATTGCAGTGCAATGAAGGATGAAATAATAACTAATGTTTTTTTCATAAATAACGTTTTTCAGGTTCAACAACTAAAGTTATCTTGTAAATATAAAATAGGCTGCTTGTTTAGAGCAGCCTATTATTTTTAAATAAAAAATCGATTTATAAATTACCCCTTAAATCTTGTTCTCTTTCTAAAGATTCAAACAACGCTTTAAAATTTCCCTTTCCAAAGCTCTTTGCTCCTTTACGTTGTATGATTTCAAAAAACAATGTAGGTCTGTCTTCTAGAGGCTTGGTAAATATTTGCAGTAAATAACCTTCATCATCTCTGTCAATTAAAATACCCAATTCACGTAGTGGTTGCAAGTCTTCATCAATCGTTCCTACTCTATCCAAAACAGTGTCATAATAACTACCAGGTATTTTCAAGAACTCAATTCCTCTGCGTTTTAGTTCTTGCACAGTTTCAATGATATTTTTAGTTGCAATAGCAACGTGTTGGACACCTTCGCCATTATAAAAATCTAAATATTCCTCGACCTGACTTTTCTTTTTTCCTTCTGCAGGTTCGTTGATAGGAAACTTGACATAACCATTGCCATTGCTCATTACTTTACTCATCAATGCAGAATATTCTGTAGAGATATCTTTATCATCAAAACTCAAAATATTTCTAAAGCCCATTACATCTTCATAAAATTTTACCCAAGGATTCATTTGATTCCAACCCACATTTCCTACACAATGGTCAACATATTGAAGTCCTGTATCTGTTGGGTTGTATTCACTTTTCCACTCAACAAACCCTGGCATAAAAATACCGTTATAGTTTTTTCTTTCAATAAACAAATGCACTGTTTCACCATAAGTATGAATACCACTCATTATAACTTCTCCATTATCATCTTTTAAAGTTACTGGCTCCAAAAAGCTTTTACCTCCACGTTTTGTAGTTTGTTCCCAAGCATCAGTTGCATCTTCAACTTTTAGTGAAAGAAATTTAACACCGTCACCATGTTTATAAATATGGTCGGCAATTTCATTATTTATTCTAAGTGGTGTTGTCAAAACAAACGTCAATTTATTTTGACGAATTACATAACTCACTTTATCCTTCACACCAGTCTCTGGGCCAGCGTAGGCAAGGCTTTGAAAACCAAAAGCAGTTTTGTAAAAGTGTGCCGCTTGTTTTGCATTTCCTACATAAAATTCTACATAATCAGTTCCATGTAAAGGTAAAAAATCAACAGTTGTAGCTTTTAACTGTTCTGGCATAGTCATCGTTTCCATAATATTTTTTATTGAGTAATGGCAAAAGTAAAGCAAAAGTTTTTGGGCTTATGAAATAGCATTTGAAAATATTTTATAAAGATGGAATCTAAAGTTAATTGTCTTACGTATGTCATAGTGTTATCTGTTACAATCACCACAAACAAATATGTATGAATAAAAAAAATGTTAAAAGAGTTTTAGTTGCAATTGGCTCTGTAATTCTTGTATTTGCTGCAGTTTTATCAGTTCACATTTATCAAGTAACAAGACCAAGAGTTGCAAATGAATCAACTATTTCTATGTGCAGAATTGATTTTAAGCAAATTATTACAAAAGAAGATGCTACAAAAATTTCAACTTGGTTTAGCAAACAAAATGGCGTAGTACAATTTAAATGTTATCCAGAAAATAAGAATGCAGTATTTACCTTTTATCCAGTGAAAACAAATGCAACTGAATTGGTGGAAACTTTTTCAAAAGAGCTTCACTACAACGCTATTCGATTTATGCCGAGCAAAGAAGAAATGATGAAAGGCTGTCCTGTTGCTTCAAAATAAAATTTAAAATTCAATATCCTAAAAACTGTATTTAATCATCTCAAATAATAAAAAAAATGAAAAAAGTATTATTCTTAAATTTAGTTGCAGTCCTTGTTATCACTACAACCTGCGTAACATCATGCAAAAAAAATGAAACAGCAACAGTTGCTCCAACATTGTATGATTCTCTTGGTGGAACAACAATGGTGGCAGATCCAAGAGGTGGTATGATTGAAAAAGGAAGATTAGGAATTAGAACAGTTGTAGATAGCACTGTTTTTGTAATAGCTGGTGACACAGCCATTAATAGCTATTTCACAGTTTTATTAGCCGAAGTTGGAGCGAATAATTTGAGTGGATTTCAAGCATTGGAAAAAAGCCTTACCGACTTTTTTTGTGTAGCAACCGGAGCAAAAAAATTTTCATACAGTGGCAAGAGTATGGTGGCAGCCCACGATCCAGCACAAAATTCAAGAATGAATGGAAAAGCAGATAATGGCGACTTTGACGCATTTGTAAATGATTTAGTAAAAGGAGCACAACAAGTAGGTTTACCGCTAGACTTGATTCAAAGAGTAGGTAGAGTTGTTGAAACAACAAGAACACAGGTTGTGCAGAAATAGTTTGGGGGTTAAACGTTGAAAGTCAACACCAGGTCTCCTTTTTAGGAGGCCTTTTTGTTGATACAAATGAATCCAAATTTTTGTGTTAAGCCTTTGCTGGATGTCAGAATAATTTCAATTAATTTTTTTCCAAAAATTGAATATAAATGAGACATGTTTTCAACTCTTTCTTGCAAATTATTATTCGGAAACAAATCTTTTTTAATAATTTCCAATTGATTTTTTTGATCGGCAAATTTTCTTTTTTCTGCCCGCAATAATTTCTTTTCTAAAGCTTCAATTTTTTTTATTGCTTTGGTAGCAATTGCTTGTGTGTGTGCTACAAGTGTTATATCAATCTCAGCCGATTGCTTTTCTAACTGCTGATAAAATATATTGGCTTGCTCAATTTGCTCTTGCAAACTCAAATTATGCAGAGATTGTTTTTTTACCAAATCAACAAACAATTCTTCGGTAGATAGAAATGTATTTTGAATTTCATAACCCATTTTTTGCAATTTATTTTCTTGCACAGTATTATAAAATAAAAATGAATTTCTGAGTACTAAAACCGGGTAAGGAACAGCAGCATTTTCAAACACTTTTTTAAGTTGTAGCCAATAAGCCAATTCTCCGCCACCACCTATAAATACTATGTTTGGCAAAATTGTTTCCTGAAAAACCGGGCGAAGAATAACATTTGCACTAAATCTTTCGGGATGCATATTTAATTCAATCAAAATTTCATCTAAAGAAAACTGTATTTCTAAATTTTGAACAATAAAATGTTGTTCAACTTTTTCAATTCGCTCTCTTCTATCATTAATTAAATAAAACAAATTCAATTCTCTTCCAGCTGCTTGAATTTTATAATGTTTACCAAATTCTTCATTTGTTTTATCAACTTCTTTTCGAGAAAATTGCTCTTGCAATTCTTTTGTAACAGTAGGAATAAATGCTTTTTTTAAATCAATATTATCTGGAATTAAAACCAGCAATCCATATTCAGCAAACAAAATATTCACTAACTCAAATGTAGCTTGTTGAATCGTTTTATCTAGAGTGTAACATTGTTTAAAAATAGATGACAGCTCATTTCCAAATTCGTTCACACCAATCTGCGATTCAATTTCATGAATCAGCTGTAAAAAATTTTTATCAACCTTCATTCTTCCAACAGCCCCAGTTTGCTGTGTATTCCAGGTTATTTTTTTCTCTTGAATCGTGATATTTCCAAGCTCATCTAAATCTGCATCTTCACTACCCATATAATACACAGGAACAAAATTGTAATCGCTTAATTCTTCATTCAACTCTTGTGCAAGTTTTACTGCGTGAAGAATTTTATAAATAAAATATAATGGGCCAGTAAAAATATTGGGTTGATGTGCGGTAGTTATAGTAAAGCAATTATCGCTAGCTAGTAATTCAATATTTTTTTGTTGTTTAATGGATGCTGCTTTTGCATATTGCATATTAAAATAGTCAACCAATAATTTTCGATCTGTAATAAAAATTTTTCTCTCAGCAATAGCATTTAAAATCCCATCTTTATTTGGAAGATGTTTATAGAAAGGTTGTAAGCCGGTTGCCTGAGATAAATAGTCAACAACAATTTTAGAAAAAAAATTGGTGCTTTTGTATGAAGTATATGTACAGTGATAATCCATTAATTAATTTAGTGTGTATGGCTTACAATTCTTTGGCAAATCTATAAGCAAAAAATATTGTAAAATCATTTCTAATTTATTTGCAACCTTATCTTTATCGAATGAAGAAAATATTGTTGTATTTATTTTTAATATTGCTAGTTGCTGCAAGCCTTATTGGATGGATGGTTTACGGTTCCTCAACATCATTTAAAGAGAATTCAAAAATTGTTTTAATTGAAGAGCAAAACACTAGTAAAGAGAATTTAATCAGTCTTTTAAAAGAAAAGGAAATTATAAGCAATGGATTTTTTTTTGAACAACTAGGTAATCAATTAAAAATCTGGGACAGAATAAAATCGGGTAAGTATAAAATAAATCGTGGCGACAACTTGCTAAACATTTTGAGGATGCTTAAAAATAATAAGCAGGCAGATATAAACCTAGTTATCAATAAAATTCGTTTACCCGAAGATCTTG
>CANGOT010000233.1 GCA_947455425.1 Chitinophagaceae bacterium
ATTATCCTTTCCTTTTGATGTAATAGATTTTATAGTAAAAGTTCCTGTAACCCCTTTAAATGCTTTAACCTTTGCACTTACTGCATCGAGTATTTTTTTTGCATTCGGATCGTTTTGAGCTTTAGTGATATTTAAAGTTGATAAGGAAATTAGCAGCAATATAATTGTTCTTTTCATTTAGTATAAATTGTTTGCAAATATAATTTACATGTGTTAAGAAGACGGGAATAGTTATATTCGGTTTAATTTTTTTTATTGAAACCATTTGAAAATTATATCAAATTTTCAAATGAATAAAAAAGTAATCTATGATTGTAAATGCAGTTGCCATTGCCATGCTGTTTGCATCATATCGTTGAGACAATATTTAATTTGCCAACCTAATTTTTCTTTTGCCAGATTGTTATTTGCGTAGATAGCAACAACATCCCCTTTTCTGCGTGGGCCAATTTCATAATTAAGTTGTTGTTGGGTTGTAGTTTCAAAAGTTTTTATTGCTTCAAAAACGGTAATACCAGTGCCTGATCCCAGGTTAAAAATCTCACAATTAGAAGTATTCTTGCAGTTTGTGAGATATTGCAATGCAAGTGTATGAGCATTTGCAATATCGCAAACGTGAATATAATCTCTTAAACAACTTCCATCTCTTGTATCATAATCATTGCCATGAACAAACATTTTCGGCAATTTGCCAATGGCTGTTTGCGTAATCGCAGGGATTAAATTCGTTGGATTACCAATTGGCAATTCTCCTATTTGTGCAGATGGGTGAGCTCCAACAGGATTAAAATACCTCAACAAAACAGCATTGCCGATTTTGGAAGTTTTTAGATAATCTTCAATGATTCTTTCTCCCATTTGTTTAGTAACTCCATAAGGAGATTCTGCACTTTTTTGAGGAGTATCTTCTGTTACACAAACAGTATCAGGGTTCCCATAAACAGTGCAGGAAGAAGAAAAGACAAAATGTTTAATGTTGAATTCCTTTACACATTTTAATACATTAATAAGTGACGTAAGGTTATTATTATAGTAAACAAGTGGTTGTTCTACCGATTCTCCAACAGCTTTAAATGCCGCAAAATGTATAACGCCAGCTATGTCTTTATTTTCTGTAAATACCTTATGTGTATCGCTAAAATTGGTAAGGTCGATTGGATAGTTTGTAACTACTTTTCCGGTAATTTTTTTTATGCCATCGAGAACAGAACTTGACGATGCTGAAAAGTTATCTATGCTAATAACTTCAAATCCATTTTCAATTAAATCTACTATTGTGTGTGAACCAATATAACCAGCTCCGCCAGTAACTAAAATCTTTGACATCATTTCTGTTTGTTGCAAATTAAGTATCTTATGCTATGTTATGCAAATATTAGCAATTATTAATGGTTTAACGATTGCATTGATGCAAAAGTGTAGACTATTTAAAACTATCCAATTAGTTTGGCAATACTAAAAGCAGCAGCAGCTGCTGCTGCACCAATTAGCATTACTTTGAAACCACCTTTTATCGAGTGAACACCAGTTATTCTACTTTTAAAGTATCCAAAAATAAATAAACAAAGTAATGTTACCACAACTGATAACTGTAAAGCCTCTGTTGGTTTATGAATAAAGAAATACGGCGATAGTGGAACAAGGCCTCCAATAATATAACTAATACCAATATTTACAGCACTTTTGGCAGCACGTTTAGGGTCAGGTTCATCTAAATGTAATTCATGTTTCATCATAAATTGCACCCATTTATCTTTATCTTTTATAATCTCGGCAGTTGCTTTTTCTTGAACTTCATTACTTAAACCCCATTCAGCAAATACTTGTTTTACTTCTGCAATTTCTATATCACGTTTGTGTTCCACTTCATCATACTCTCTTCTAAGTTCACTGCTATAATGGTCTTGCTCGGTTTTGCCTGCCAAATAACCACCTAAGCCCATTGCAATTGAGCCCGCTGCAATTTCTGCAATTCCAGCTATTACGATAACACCTGTAGAGTCTACAGCACCACTTAAACCTGCAGCAAGTGCAAAGGGAACTGTTAGTCCATCACTCATACCAATAACAATATCTGTTAATAAATCGCTGCTTTCTAAATGTTCTTCATGATGGTGTAAGTGTGTGTGGTGCATATTTGCAGTTTTAATATTTAATGTTTTATTTATATTACACTAACTTAACTTGAAATATTTCTTCAAAGTAGTGTTTAACTTTCTTTTTCACGTCTTTCATATCAATGGTTCTACCTAACTCTTTTTGTAAAGATGTTACTTGCTTATTTACAATGCCACAAGGAACGATATTGCCAAAATATGATAAATCTGTATTTACATTGAATGCAAAACCGTGCATAGTAACCCATCTGCTACACTTTATACCTATAGCACAAATTTTACGCTCTCTACCTTTGATATCTGCATCTATCCAAACACCGGTTTCCCCTGCACTTCGCCCTCCAACAATACCATAATCAGCCATGGTATTAATGATAACATCTTCTATGCTTCTTAAATACCATCCCAAATCAGTTTTAAAACAATCTAAATCCAGAATAGGATATCCAACTAATTGTTCAGGACCATGAAAAGTGATATCACCGCCTCGATTAATATGAAAGTATTCAATGCTTTTTTGAAATAACTCTTGTTCAGATATCAAAATATTCTCTTCATTACCGCTTTTGCCCAGTGTGTAAACAGGGGGGTGCTCAACAAATAACAAATGATGCTTTGATGGAAGTGGTAATTGACTTTCATCTAGCTCACGATTTTTCATCTTGATTTCAACTGAATCTTTTAGGAGACATTCTTGATAATCCCACACTTCTTTATAGGCCTTCAATCCTAAATCTTGAAACAAAACTTGTTGCATTTGGCAAATATAGTTGCCAGATAAATGCTAGGTCTAAATTGTAATAAGCTATTATAAACAGGTCTAACCAGATTGTTCTATACAAAATTGAAATAAGTGAATTGTGATAAACTGTTTCAGTTGTTTTATCATGAAAAAAATGTAAAAGTTCCGGTAGCGTCAAACCTTTTTATGTTTTTGCCTTATAAAAGTGGAGGAAAAAACAAGAAAGGATTGATATATTCTACTAATAATCATATAAAAAAAGCCCCGCTAAGAATAGAGGGGCTTAACCAAAACTAACTTCAATCTCTGAAAGAACAGAGACATACATTATGATGGCACAAAAATAGAAAAAAAATAATTATTACGGTAATTATTTTAAAAAATATTTTTCTTCTGCAATTATTAAACAAATGTCAATATTTAGTTACTCAATAAATAAGTGCTTATTGAAAATATCAATATGATTTTTTTTCTGTTGAGTGAAACTATTGTTATAACAATATCATATTTATTAGGATAAAAGTCTTCTAAGATTCAGTATAAAGATAATAAGTTAAAAATTCGTCTAAATTTTCATAAAAGCTAGAATTATTTTTTTGACATCGTTATACTGTTTGTGGTGGTGAAATGCTTTATCCAATTAGATGTAAAATTATTTCTTAATTACACACTTTTTTAGACAGTACCGATAGGCCAATTGCAAAATATTCTTTATTAACGCTAAAAAAATAATACAAATTAATAAACAGTAAATAATGAAATTTATTTAAATCCTTGTGTAACTATAGCAATTAAAATTGCACAAACCTTTGCCAAGTTGCCTGGTATTTAAAGTAATTTGAAGGTGTGTCAGATTTGACATCTACAAAGCAAATTATAACAACTTATTTCGCAATGTGGTTATGACAAAGGGAGCATTAGCATTAAAAGTTGGCAGTAATATTCGGAAAGCAAGAAAAGCCAGGAATTTAACTATAAAAGACTTAGCTTTTAATGCAGATGTTGAATACACGCAAGTCAGCAGGATAGAAAGGGGCAAAATAAATACTTCCATGTATCAGTTATATATTATTTCTGCTGCTTTAGAGGTAAATATTACTGCCTTGTTTGAAGGAGTATAGTTTTTTAACAGCTGTTGAACTAGTTAGTGAAACCACTCTTTCCAAATAAGTATTAAAATGAGTATTGAAGAGATTGCTGCTTTTGCAGATAGGTTTACAGCACATAACGAAAGGATTATTATAACTTTTAAAGATAAAGTTGAATTGCGGGGTCATTTTATTAGCAACCCCAAACTTTTTAAAAAGGTTGATAATTACTGGAATTTTATAAATCTTAGAGTAGATGACGAGAAGAACACAAAAACAATTATTAATGGCGATGATATATTTAGTATAAAAAGAATAATGATTTTCTAGTGAGAGTTGATGCTTTCAACTGTATCAAGGCTATTCAAAATATGTCCTATAAAAACCCTGAAATGAATTATTAGTTGGTGTTAGTGAATTGAATTGTCTTATTGTTGAAATACTAGCCTAATTTATTATCAGATAAGAAGCCGTTTGATGAGGGGAAAAAACGGCTTTTTATGAAAAATCTCATTCACTAAAAATAAAAGCACTTAAGGGTTCTGATTTTTTTACTAAGGATGAAGAAAAAAAAG
>CANGOT010000234.1 GCA_947455425.1 Chitinophagaceae bacterium
ATTTGCTGGATATTAATTTTGGATGTCCTGTAAAAAAAGTAGTAGCTCGTGGTGCAGGAGCAGGGGTGTTGAAAGATATTGATTTGATGGTTCGTTTAACAGATGCTTGTATTAAAAGTACTCATCTTCCGGTAACTGTTAAAACACGTTTGGGTTGGGATGATAGTAGTAAGAATATAGAAGAGGTTGCAGAACGCTTGCAAGATATTGGTATCAAAGCTTTGTCTATTCACGGTAGAACAAGAAGCCAGATGTATAAAGGGGAAGCAGACTGGACACTAATATCTAAAGTAAAAAATAATCCGAGAATTCATATTCCAATTTTTGGAAATGGAGATATTAACAGCCCACAAAAAGCCGCAGAATATAAAAAGCGTTTCGATGTGGATGGAATGATGATTGGTCGTGCAGCAATTGGCTATCCCTGGATTTTTAGAGAGATAAAACATTATCTTGAAACAGGTGAAGAGCTTGCTCCGCCTACAATTCAAGAAAGAGTAGCTGTTTGCAAAAAACACCTAGACCTTAGCTTAAGTTGGAAAGGACAAACAACAGGTATCAATGAAATGCGAACACATTACACTAATTATTTAAAAGGATTACCTAACATAAAAGAGTATCGCTTAAAATTAGTTACTACATCAAACTTAGAAGAAATTATAGCTATTTTGGATGAAGTTGAAAGGGTTTATGGTGGTTTTGAATTTGAAAGAAAATACGAGCCTTTGATAAATTATCATCAAACCTGCCCTATGTAGGGTTTAAATATTTTTTGCTAATTAATAGCATCCCCCTACTTTTGCCATCCCAAAAAAGAAAAGTTCTTAATTAAGATGGAACTTGGGAGCAATTCCAGTTTTGATTTAGATATTTAAGATATACGATTTTATATTTCATTTAATTGAATAATTCGTAAATCAAAAATCTTACAATCCTAAATAGGTTTTGCGTTATCACCAATTAAATCACAACACAATGGCAAAAGAAATCTCGGGCTATGTGAAGTTGCAGGCAAAAGGCGGACAAGCCAACCCTGCACCACCAATCGGTCCAGCACTCGGTTCAAAGGGTGTAAACATTATGGAGTTTTGCAAACAATTCAATGCAAGAACTCAAGACAAAATGGGAAAAGTAGTTCCTGTTTTAATTACAGTTTATACTGACAAGTCTTTCGACTTTGTTATTAAAACTGCACCAGCTCCAATCCAGTTAATGGAAGCAGCAAAAATTCAAAAAGGTAGTAAAGAAAGTAATCGTGCAAAAGTTGGTAAAGTAAATTGGGCTCAAATTGAGGCTATTGCTTTAGACAAAATGCCCGATATGAACTGCTTTACTAAAGAATCTGCAATGAAAATGGTTGCAGGTACTGCACGTTCTATGGGTTTAACTGTTGATGGAAAAGCCCCTTGGGAAAACTAATTATTCACCTTATAAATAAATAACAATGTCTTTAACTAAAAAAAGAAAAGTTGCAAATACTAAGGTGGATTCTAATAAAGCTTATAGCTTAAAAGAAGCTTCATCATTAGTAAAACAAATTAACTGTACAAAATTCGATAGTTCAGTTGACTTACACATACGTTTAGGAGTAGATCCTAAGAAAGCAGACCAACAAGTTCGTGGTACTGTTTCTCTTCCTCATGGAACTGGTAAAACAAAAAAAGTATTAGTATTATGTACTCCAGATAAAGAAGCTGATGCAAAAGCTGCAGGTGCTGATTTTGTTGGATTAGATGAATTTATTACAAAAATTGAAGGTGGTTGGACAGATATTGATGTAATCATTGCTACACCTTCTGTAATGCCTAAAATTGGTAAATTGGGTAAAGTATTAGGTCCTCGTAACTTAATGCCTAACCCAAAAACAGGAACAGTAACCAATGATGTTGCTGCTGCTGTTAATGAAGTAAAAGGTGGTAAAATTGCTTTTAAAGTTGATAAAACTGGTATTGTTCACGCATCTATTGGAAGAGTTTCTTTCTCTCCAGAAAAAATTGCAGAAAACAGCACCGAATTAATCAATGCAATTGCAAAATTAAAACCATCGGCTGCTAAAGGAACTTACTTAAAAGCTATATCAATGGCTAGCAGTATGAGTCCAGGTATTATGATTGAAACAAAAGGATTAATGAACTAAAAGCCAAGTGACTCATTAACGTGGGTATGACCTTGGTTTTATAAAATAAATTTTAGTAATGACTAAAGAACAAAAAAACGAAGTGATTGTTGCTCTTAAAGAGAAATTTTCACAATACAGCAATTTCTACGTTACAGATACAGAATCTTTAACAGTAGCACAAGTTGGCAATTTACGTAAAGCTTGTTTCGATAAACAAGTTGAAATGAAGGTTGCTAAGAATACTTTAATTAAAAAAGCTTTAGAGCAATTAGATGCTGAAAAATATGCTGGTGTTTACGATAGTTTACACAAAGTAACTGCATTGATGTTTAGCGAAAATCCTAAAGAACCAGCTTTAATTATTTCATCTTTCAGAAAAGCGAATAACAATGGCGAAAAGCCAGAGTTGAAAGCTGCTTTTATTAATGGAGATGTTTATAGTGGCGATAACCAATTAAAAGCCTTAACTCAAATCAAAACTAAGAATGAGTTAATTGGTGAAGTAATTGGATTGTTACAAAGCCCTGCTAAACGTGTATTGGCTGCTTTATTGCACCATCACGAAAAAGGTGGCGTAGTTACTCCTCCAACAGCAGAAGCTGTGGTTGAAGCAGCACCTGCACCAGTAGCAGAAGTTGTGGCAGAAGCTCCAGTTGCTGAAGCTGCAGCTCCTGCAGCAGAAGATGCAGCACCAACAGCTGAGTAAAAATGTGCTGATGTTCTAATTAGCTAATGTGCTAATGAATACATCAATCATTTATTATCTGTTTCTCTAATTAGCACATTATCAAATTGGCTAATTGGCAAATTAAAAATAACCAACGCCCCTGAGGTTAAAATGTGGCAATATTTAATAACATCCGCTGGAGTTTTAACAACAATGAAAGCGGTTTAAAAAAGTAAAAAAATGGCAGACATTAAAGCATTGGCCGAAACCCTAGTAGGTTTAACGGTAAAACAAGTTCAAGAATTAGCTGATGTATTAAAAGCTGATTACGGTATTGAGCCAGCAGCAGCAGCAGTTGTAGTTGCAGCAGGTGGTGGAGAAGCAGCAGCAGTTGAAGAAAAAACTGCATTCGACGTAATTTTAGTTAGCGGTGGTGCTGCTAAATTAGGCGTTGTTAAAATTGTTAAAGATTTAACAGGATTAGGACTTAAAGAAGCTAAAGATTTAGTTGACGGAGCTCCAAAACCAGTTAAAGAAGGCGTTAGCAAAGCTGAAGCTGAAGAAGTAGCAGCTAAATTAAAAGAAGCTGGTGCTGAAGTAGAAATTAAATAATTTGTTTTTCTACAAATAAAAAAAGCCCTTGCAACTGCAAGGGCTTTTTTGTTTTTATAACCATTGCTCATTATTGGTGCAATTTGCAGTATGTTTTTTCTGATGGTTTGATTAGATACAATTTGTGGGAAGGCGAATTATAGTTACAATGGGATTAGCAGGATCGGATAGCTGATAAATTAATCTTGCAAATTCACACATATTTACATTCTTATTTAGACAAAAAAATAAAGCTCTTTGCAAAAGCACTTAGATTTGAAGAGTGAAAGATATTTTTAATGGATTGAAAACTTACAAGTCCTGTTTCGCTTCATCAAACAACTTAAAATGCATCTGATAAAAACAACCCTACAGTTTCAACTAGAAAAAATTAAAACCAATTTTTTAGCATTTCTACTCATTGCAGCAACAGCAATTATTACTGTATATATAGGTTATCTGCATCATACCATAAAACAGAGTATAGCTTATTTGGCTGCCATGTGGTTGTGTTCTTTTTTTATAGATTTTTTTGCAATCATAAAACCAGCAACTAATGATTTTGTGGTTAGTAACCCCAAGAGAGAAACTACTTTATTTTTTATTTGCTTTTTACTGGGAACTACTTTTTTCTTAATTCGCTTTTCGGGTATGGTAGATTGGGATCATTTAAATCGATTTGTGAAACTAGCGGCTATACCACTAATGCTATTTGTGTATCCCATAGCATTAGCTAGCATCATGTTTCTGTTAAAATATAAACCTTCCGATTTAGGACTACGTTTTCAGGGATTGATGATCATTGTGCCAGTTGTAGCAATATCTGTAATTGTAAATAGATTTTTTTGTCCAACAAGCTTAACATTGAATACGATATTCACCGAAAGCGGAGGTATTATTGGAACTCTTTATACCGGATTTATTTTAGCTGGATTATCGGAAGAGTTTTTTAGAGTAATAGGACAAACCAGATTAGGTGCTTTAATAAACAACAAAGGAATCGCATGGTTTGTTATAACAGTTTTATGGGCTTGTATGCACATTCCTAAATGGTACAACGACCAACATAATATTACAGAAGCAGTTTTGGGTGCAGTGAGAATTATTCCTATAGGTTTAATGTGGGGATATATAACA
>CANGOT010000235.1 GCA_947455425.1 Chitinophagaceae bacterium
CTATTTTTGTAGCAAAACTTACAGCCCCTATTGTACTCGTATTTCTTAATACTGATACACTTCCCCCAGTAAAATTGGCGGTGGCAACATCTAATTTTCCATCTAAATCTAAATCGCCTAAAGCAATAGAATTAGGATCCCTAGCAGTCGCAAAATTTTGTTGTGTTGCAAAACTTATAGTTCCACTGGTGCTGGTATTTCTTAACACAGAAATGGAACTATCCCCACTATTTCCAGTTATAATATCTTTTTTCCCATCTCCATCAATATCGCCTAAAGCTAAAGCAAGTGGTGTTTTTCCTGTTTTAAAACTTACCCTTGCTGCAAAGCTAATAACTGTTGAGGTGCTTGTATTTCTAAATGCAGTTGCACTATCTCCACCAGCATTAGCAAATGCCACATCTGGTTTTCCATCTCCATCAATATCGCCTATTCCTAAACCATAAGCACCAGTAGCAGTTCCTGCAAATTCTCTTACAGCAGCAAAACTTATAATACCAACTGTTGTGTTGGTATTTCTAAAAACAGCCAAAGTACTTGGTAAAGAACAAGCAGTTATAATATCTAATTTACCATCTTGGTTTATATCTGCCAAAGCAACTGATATTGGGTAATTTGTAGTGCTAAAGCTAATAGCTGAGGCAAATGAAAGATTTCCAACTGTACTACTGTTTAGTATTACCGCTATTCTTTTTGATGAATAATTGCTTACAACAATATCTGCTTTTCCGTCTCCATCAATATCGCCCATAGCTACATTATGGGCATCTGATCCTTGGGATGAAACTGAACCAATTCTGGTTAAATCTTTGGGACCGATATGCCCTGTGTTAGGCGTAAATGTTGGATTAAAAAAAGTATTGCTGCTACCAGCTTGTAATGTAGTTGTATTTAAAATTGTAATAGGTGCATAGCTTGCTCCTATTGGCACTTTAACTGTTAGGCTAGTTGCTGTAGCAGCTGTAACAGTTGCTTTGGTTGCACCAAAAAATACCACATTGTTTGTTAGTGTTGTATTAAAATTAGAACCAGCAATAATTACTGTTGCACCCACAGCTCCCTTAGTTGGTGCAAAGCTTGTGATAGTTGGGGGTACTGCTTGTACTATTATACTAGTAAATAAAAATGCTAGAATGCAAATGCTGTGTTTAAGTATAGATGTTTTCATTGATTAGTTTAGAAGGTAGCAAATATATTGTTACGAATTAAAAACTAATTAGCTAGTTTAATAACTGATAGAGTTACTTTTATAAGTGATTTAATAAATGCTATGGGTTGTTAGTTCCTTTTTTCCAATAAATGAACGATGATATCTTTTTTGCGTTGAGAAACAGGTACGGTATGGCCACCTTCCAAAACCAAAATTCCTCCATCTGTCTTTCTATCAAATATTTTAATACACTGTGGATTTACCAAACAAGAATGGTGAGTTCTTATAAATCCAGCTGGTTCTAACAATTCTTCGTAGGAGCGTAAATTATGAGAGATTAGAATGGGATGACTGTTGATGATATGAAATTTGGTATAAGCTCCTTCTGCTTCGCAATAGATAATATCTTTTATATTGATGAAATAGGTTTTGTCAATATCTTTTAGAACAATCTGCTTATTAGCCGTGGTATTAACAGATAGCTGTTGTAACAAAATTTCAAGTTGCTTTTGAAAAGATTGGTTGTTAACATTCGATACCGCTTTCTGTAAACTATTTTGCAACTCATTAATATCAACAGGCTTTAATAAATAGTCGATGGCACTATACTTAAATGCTTTGATAGCAAAATGATTAAATGCTGTTGAAAAAATTAGTTGAAAATTACGGGAAGGTACTTTTTGAAGAAAATCGAAACCAGTGCCATCGCCCATTTCTATATCAAGAAAAATAATATCAGGAGAAAATGTTTGATATTTGTGTAGGCCCTCAGCAACACCTCTTGCCTCTTCTATAATATAAACACCCATAGAAGTAATCATTGTTTTAAGTGCAGATCTCACTGTATCATCATCATCTATTAATAGAATTTTTATTGAGTTCATTTTCTTAAAAAATACTTATGTTAAACTTGTTTTGTTATCATCTACATATAAAACAGGCAAAAATATTTTTGCTGAGACTCCATTTGTATTTTCATTATTTTTTATTGAAAATCTAGCGTTTGTTTTTTGTTTAAGATTTAACAAATATAAGCGTTCCTTAATAATTTGATTGGCCCGGCTGATATGTGTTGAATTTCCTGCTGCCGCTAACCCTTTTCCATTATCTGTAATAGTTATTTCTAGTTCGCTATTTGTAATTGAAAATTCAACTGCAATTTTTGCATCGTAGTTAATATTGTCTAAGCCATGTTCTATGCTATTTTCAATAAAAGGTTGTATAAGCATAGGAGGTATTAATATCTCGTTTATTTCTACATTTTCTGCTACAACAATATCATAAAAAAATGGTGATGAGAATCTGTTTCGTTGCACACTTAAATATTCATGTAAAAATTCAACTTCTTGTTCTATAGTAATATACTCTTTGTAGGTACTCTCTAATGTTGCCCTCATAATATTGCTGAACTTGGCTAAGTTATTTGCTAAGCTTAAACCAGAACTATTAGATAAAGCAATTTTTTGTAGTGCAGTTAATGAGTTAAAAAGAAAATGTGGATTCATTCTCGCCCTATTCAATCTTTGTTCAGCCTCTAGAATTTCTTTCTTGCTTTTTAATGATTGCTGACGCAAAAACAAAGCAATAATGATAAGGAATAGCAATGCTGCAATAGCTAATAGAAGATACAATTGCTTTTGTTTTGCCAAATCGATAATTGTTTTTTCGTTGCTTGCCTGATTATATTTTTCTTCTAACTCTGCTACACTGGCAGATCTGGCTTTACTGGTTATACTATCATTAATATTTTTTTCAAGTTCTTTGTATTCAAAAGCCTTTTTATAGTCGCCTTTTTCTTGTGCGATTTTCGACATTAAGGCATACGCATCAACTATATTAGCTTTGTTATTTACTACTTTATCTAATGCCAATACCGAATCTGCACATATTTGTGCTGCTGTATATTGGTGTAGCCTAATTAGTAAATCAGCTTTATCATAATATATTAATCTCAAATCATAATAGCTATCTGCATCGGTATATTTTATAGCACTATCAAGTAGTTGAAGAGATTTGTTATAATTTCCTCTTTCTGCAACTACGCTTTGCAAGCTTTGAAATGCTCTTGCAATATTTTTTGTATCGTTTTGTTGCTTTGATAATGATAATAATTGATTACAAAATAGCTCGGAGCTATCTAAACTTGAGACTGTTTTTGTATCTTGATAATACCATAAATATCTGCTGGCAAGCGTATAAATTAAATACCTTTTTAGAGAACCTTCTGCTATTTTGGGTAATAGCTTTACAGCATTTCGAGTGTAAGTAATGGCTTTTTGGGGCTGACTAATTTCGTTGAAAAGTTGTGCTACCATTGTATTGGCTATTGCCAGTTTAAAAAAATCACCAGCTAATTCGGCACAGTGAAGCATTTTTAAACTATACTCCTGAGCCTTTTCAAAGTTGCCTTTTATATAGTGCAAATTTGACCAGTCGCCATATAGGCTTATCAGCAAACTGTCGTTGCACTTATACTGTTGGTAAATTTTTTCTGCTTTTGCAAAAAAGTATTCTGCAGAATCGAATTTATTGGCTTTCGACATGATCATCCCAATAGATTCATAACCTTTTGCATTGCATACAGGCTGGCTTGATGAAATTAGTTTAGCAGCATCTGAAATTTCATTTTTGTCTTTGTTCAAAAGTTGATACTGTTCGCAGCCGCAACCAGACTGTGATTGTATCTTGTTTTGGAGTAGCAAAAAAGCAATGAAAAGTATTAATATTTTGCGATGCATAAACAATATTATATATTATTCATATAAAAACAAAACCTTCCATGTTTTAAATATAGAAGGTTTTTGTTGATTAGCTTATTAAAAAAGATAATTACTGCACAATAATTCGCTTCACATCTTCTGCTTCTAATCCATTAGCTTTCAAAAAGTAAATACCATTAGGTAAATGGGTATTCTTTTTAAGATTAATACTGATACTGTTATTTCCTTTAACAGCTTCATAACTCTGTTGCAAAAGAGTCCTGCCTTTTACATCTCTTAACTCAAAGTGTATTGTTTTATTGGCTTTTGCAACTAAATCAACCTTAATAATGCCAGTGGTAGGGTTGGGGCTCACAGAGAAATATTCGGTTCTTATTGTTGGTTGTTCGTTAATAGTTTCTCTTTTTATAAGAATAATATTATGCTGATTAAAGTCTTTATCCCAGGCAGCAATATCGGTTATATCGCTGGTAATTGCCAGAGCTACATCGGTTGATGGTTGATTGTTTACAGTTGGGCGAAGCACTAATGTAAACAACTCAGTTCCATCATCCAGTGTTTTCTCATCAGCATTTTTATCTGTCCACAAGAAACTAATGTTCCCGTTTTGTGTTGCAGCTTTGCTGTTAAAGTCAATACC
>CANGOT010000236.1 GCA_947455425.1 Chitinophagaceae bacterium
AGTTCAGCCGAAGAAAATGAAGCGAGGTAACGAGCGATATTTTCAAGGTCCCAAGAAACGAAGTTGACTCGGGATTGGTTAGGCTTATAAAGATAGTTTTTTGGATCGGTAGTTCAGTTGGTTAGAATGCCGCCCTGTCACGGCGGAGGTCGCGGGTTCGAGTCCCGTCCGGTCCGCAGATTAAAACAAAAAAGCCTGTAATTTATTTACAGGCTTTTTTGTTTTATTTTTATTCAGTTATGATAATTTTTACAATTTCTAAATAAAGAGAAGGAGAAATAACTACTACTTCTCTTTATTCAACATTTGCCAAAGGGTATCTTTAAGTTCCATTAACCCCTTTTGAGCAACAGACGATATAAATAAGTGTGGCACATTTTGAGGAAGCTCTTTACTGATTGCTTCTTTTAATTCATCGTCTAACATATCGCTTTTGCTTACTGCAATTAAAAAATCTTTTTGAAGCATTTCGGGATTATATTCTTCTAATTCTCTGTATAAAATTTCAAACTCTGCTTTATGATTTTCGCTGTCGGCGGGGATCACAAATAATAAAATTGAATTACGTTCAATATGCCTCAAGAACCGGTAGCCCAAGCCTTTGCCTTCTGCAGCACCTTCAATAATTCCAGGTAAATCAGCAATACAAAAACTTTTGTGATTGCGGTATTCAACCATACCAAGTTGAGGGGTTAATGTAGTAAAAGCATAATCGGCAATTTTGGGCTTTGCAGCAGTAATTACAGACAATAAGGTAGATTTTCCAGCATTAGGAAATCCTACCAACCCTACATCTGCCAATACTTTTAACTCTAGCGTTTTCCAACCTTCACTTCCCTTCTCCCCTGGTTGATGATGATCGGGAACTTGATTGGTTGGCGTAGCAAAATTGCTATTACCAAGTCCACCTTTTCCTCCTTTAATCCATATTACCTGTTGCCCATCTTCTAAAATCTCTACTTCCTGCACACCTGTTTCCTGATCACGGGCAATGGTTCCTAAAGGCACTTCTATAATAATGTCATCGCCATCTGCACCTGTCATTTTGTTCTTACCCCCACGTTCACCATCTTTTGCCAATACATTTTTATAAAAGCGTAAATGTAATAAGGTCCATAATTGTGCATTTCCTCTTAGAATAATATGTCCTCCACGTCCACCATCACCACCATCAGGGCCAGCTTTAGCATCATGCTTGCTACGCTCGAAGTGTTTAATACCAGGACCGCCATGTCCACTTCTTGTAAAAATTCTTATATAGTCTATAAAGTTTTTATCCATTTGTATTGATTCACTTTTTTTAGTCGTTGCAAACTAAGTAATAATATGCGAAAGAAGGTTATTTAATACTACCAGGAAACCATAGTAAAACCATATATATAAATCAGAAAAAAAATATTTTTAATGATTGTTTCCTAAGTTGAGGAATATTTATTAAGAAAATTGCCAAGCAAGTAAATTTCACATTATTCACTTTTTGCTCTCATTCGTTGTTTCATGCTCATCAAAAAGCCAATTACCATTACAATAACGCCAATCCATAAAATATTAATCATTGGAAACTCGTACACCTTAAGGGTAACCAGTTCTGCCGATTGTTTGCTTTCCTTCACACCTATTTCAAACTTATTATTTGTGGCATCAATCAGTTTATTAAACCTTATAATGAGTGACTGTGCAATTAAGGTATCAGGAATCATCTTAGGGGTACCACCCACTAAAGCAACTTTAGGAGTCATTAAATATTTTCCTCCATCCTTTGTATAAACATTCATTTTCAAGTATAAGCCAGCATCTGCATTAGGCTCAACTTTTTTAATTGCTTCTATATCTTTTACTACATCATTTAAAATGATTCTTCCATTATTGTAAAAAATAGTGTCTCCAATTTTAATTTCTTTATTAACAAATTTCGCTGTGTCGTCAATAGTATTTTCAATAAAAGATGATATATAAATAAATATATCCCTATTCCAATAGTGCTTTTTATCTGGATTAAAGCTAAAGCCCTCCATTCCTTTATTTGCTTTCAAAGCATCTGGATGCAAATAAAAAATTTCATTGGTTGTTTTATCTTCAAACTTTAAATTAAAATGTTTTTTACGTGTTTTTTCGTCGTATGTATTGCCAATATAAGTAACATGGTAATTACTCCTTGCCATATCGGTTCTGATACCTTTAAATAAGGTGATATTTTCTGCTGGATCTTCTTGTTTACTTTTCTTGAAAACAGAAACACCAGTGGTATTCCAGCTAAGCACAGCTTTCTTGGAAGAAGAAATTAAAATACCCACCAACACCAATCCAAAACCAACGTGTGCAACCGATGAGCCTGCAAACTTTATATTACTTTTTAATTCTTTAACCAGATAAACAGTATTTGCAATAACAGCATAAACAGCAGCAAATATGGCGATATGTATAGCAATTAAAAAACCTAAACCGAATTTGTCATAGTTAACATTTCCGAAAATACTGATTAATGCACTAATTAAAAAAGACAAAATTGTGGGTATTAACAGCTTTTTAAGGAAAGTCTTTTTATCAGTATTTTTATACTTTAAAAATTGTGTTGCAGCGGTAAGAAGGCCAATAATTATCGCAACAAAAATTTGTATTTGGTTGTGAGCAAACTCTTGCTCAGCAGGTGCCGCTATCTTGGTTCCAAATATTTTATTATAAACGGGAACAGATGTTTTTGCAGTGATGACTACAGCAGACAATAACAATACTAAACTACCTACAAACATCCAAAATTCCCTACTATATGTTTCTTCTTCTTTTACAATTGATGGGATTGTTTTGTATCTTTTAAAGAATAAAAACATTAAAGGCAAAAAGAATATTAAGACATATAAAAGCAATTGCAAAGTCATATCAGACCCTGTAAATGCATGAACAGATGTGTCGCCTAAGATTCCACTACGTGTTAAAAAAGTAGAATATAATACCAACACAAAACTAATTATATAAAAGAAGTAGGTACTTCTTAAAGAGTATTTGGTGCTTTTGTAAATTAAATTGCAATGCAAACCTGCCACCAAAGTTATCCATGGAACTAATGATGCATTTTCTACAGGATCCCAAGCCCAATATCCTCCAAAAGATAAACTTTCATATGCCCAGGCTGCACCCATCATAATACCTAACCCTAAAATACCTGCACTAAAACTAGTCCAAGGCAATGCAGCCTTAGACCAATCATGTTCTTTATTTATTAGTCCAGCGTAAGCAAAACCAAAAGGAATGATCGTAGATGCAAATCCTAAAAACAAAATGGGTGGATGTATTACCATCCAATAGTTTTGAAGCAATACATTTAAATCGTTGCCACTGTAAATATTAGGAAAAGTTAAGTAATCTGCTTTTTGAAAAAGCACCGGTGCATTTAATTCATTTCGGAGTAATGCAAATGGATTATTGCCAATTTTTTCACCAAAAATATATAAGCCAACAATCATTGTAGCAATGCAAAATTGAGCAAAGCTTACAATGGTTAAAACTGGTGCTTCATACTTTTTTTGTTTCCAAATAAAAATCCAACCCAGTACACAATTCCATATAGCCCAAAGTAAAAAACTACCACTTTGATCTTCCCAGATACAAGCTAATAAATATTCTTTTTGAAGTGTTCTAGACGAATGATTCCAAGCAAAAAAATACTCATGATAATGATTCGATATCAAGAATAATAATAAACAAAAAATTGTTAATACTGCAATGGTTTGTGTGAGAAAAGAAAGTCTTGCAATTTTTAACCAGCTTTGCTTTGCAAGAGTATCTGATTGCTTATTTGCATAAAAAAAAGAGAAGGCTGCAACAAAAGAAGCAACCAAAGTAAGCAGCGTTAAAAAATGTCCAAATGTTCCGTAACCTAAATGTTCACCTATATATTCCATTATTATTTTTTGTTTAAAGTTTAAGGGTTAAATTAATACCAATGAACCCCATTAACTTTTTTCAATATTCTTACTTGCAGCGTCTAAATCATCTTTGTATTTAGATGGACATTTAAGCAAAATACTTTTACATTCAAATTGTCCGCCCTGCATTTTACCATTTAAAACAATACGTTCACTTTTTTCCATATCGGTTGGTTTGGCATCGTGATAAATCACATCAACAACATTACCTAATGTATCAACTGCTGAGAACTTTAAAAAATTGGGGTTCTTAACAGCATCATATTCAATAGAATTTGGTTTCATTTTCACTACCAATTTCACAGATTTGCCTTCTTTTTGTTTTGCACTGGCAATAGTTTCATAAGTTGTTAAATTACCCATAAAGCTCACCAAAACAGCAATAGAAACAGCAATTAAAACAAGTATTAAAATTTCAGTTTTTTTCATAAAATCAATTAAAGTGCAAATGTACACTTACAGAAAGTAAAAAAAATATGATTATCATCAACCACTTATTAAATTGGCAAATATTTCTTGATACCCAAAACATACAACTGGGAATATCGCAGCTGGTGATATAATGAGAAAAATTTCATAG
>CANGOT010000237.1 GCA_947455425.1 Chitinophagaceae bacterium
CATAAAATCATTCTTGGATTTAAGTGCTTCGCCACCATGCCAAAGAATAGCCTCTTCAATTGTTCTAGCTCTGCCATCGTGTAAATAAAAAGGGGTTCCATTTGTTTTGGCAAATAATCCAATACCCCACAATGGTGCAGTTCTCCACTCATTTCCATTGGCTAAATAATCTGGTCTGTTATCAGCCAGCTCATCACCCATATCGTGTAGCAACAAATCTGTATAAGGTTGAATTCGCTGGTTATTTAATGCTCTTGTCGTTAAATCAATACCTGTTTGCACAACAGGTTTATGGCAACTACTACAATTTATTTGATTGAAAATTAGTTTGCCTTGAATAACATCTAAACTGGTTACATTCCTGCGAGCTGGAACTGCTAATGTTTTTACATAAAAAGCAACAGCATTGAGAGTTGTGTCAGCTAGTTCAGGATCGTCGTTTAGGTTATCAGATTGTGATTGCCCCCAACTACTTTCCTTTGGAAAAATATAACTTGTTATTCCCATATCTTGATGATAAGCTCCAGCCGATTGCATTAATAAATTTGGTGCAGATGCTTTTAATCCAAACCTTCCTAATTCCGTTCTATGTGTAAAAGAGTTATACACGTAATTTGGTTTACCACTGATACCATCTTTATCCGCATCATTTTCATCTGCAAAAGAAAGAACTGTTTCCTCTGGAATGTTTTGCAATAAGCCAAGCCCAAATACTGGTGGTGCAAGCCTTGGAGAAATTAAATAATTGCTTGGTAAAGGTTGATATGGATTGCTAATCGTATATGTTGGTTTACGAAGTGTAACAATTTCACCACTTGCATAAGTAACATTCACATCGCTGTAACTAATGCTTACATGAGCTTCTGCTTGTTTGCCAAATAAAGCAACATCTTGCAATTGTCCGCCAAATCCTGGTATCGGCAACGGTCCTCCATTAGCATCGTTACCAGGAATACTCAATCTAAATAATAATGATGATGTTGTAAAACCTGCTGTGGGTGTGCCTTTGCCATCGTTATGATGACAAGATATGCAACTTACATTATTAAACACCGGCCCCAATCCACCATTAATTAAAGAAGGTGCAGCAATAAAAGTTTGTTCAAAAGCAGCATCACCAATTTCATGAATCTTAGCATCACGAGTGTTTAATCCATCAATTGAATGACTGAAAGCTTTTGAGGTTTCATCAAATATTGTGGCCATTCCTCCACTTAATCTTTCATCATAATCAGCTTCATTAAATATTGAAGCTTTGTTACACATTGTAAACAATGCAACACTAAAAGTTAAAGCAGTTATTATAAAAATCTTTTTCAATATATAAAATTTCTAATCTGTGATATACTGAATCACAAAGGGTTTCAGCTCGTTTTCTAAAGTTTCTTTCAATGTATTTAAAGCGGTCATTGTTTGCTGACATTGCATTCTTTGGTTAATAATTGCATCTTCATAGTACATAGTGATATTACTAAAAGAACTAATAGCAGCAGTTATTTGACTTTGAATTTTATTATCCAATGAAATATTTCTTGATGCTACTAAATCGTTGATTCCTTTGCCATCATTTATTGAATAGTTACCTAAATAAACATTTTGCAAACCAATGATGTTATTCCTAAAGTCTTTAATAGAGTTACCGCTATATGGAGATTCAACAGTTGTGGGGTCTTGTGCGTCAAAAGGCTCTTTCATTTTACCTTCACCAACTTCTTCACAAATTGCAACTAAACTATTTACTATGGCTAGATAAACTTCTTGCTTTTTTGAATATTTAGAATTGATTGTTCCAGCATTTATTACTTGATTTGAGAAGTTTGTGGGCGTAGTTGTCCAACTCAAATATAGTTGATGGCAAGTATTTTTTAAATCTTCACTTAAGCTTAGCATATATTGCTTTTGACGAGCTGTAATACTTGCTACTGTGCGGTCTCCATGATTTCCAAAAATAATATATTCAATAGGATGATATCCACGTAAAGATAAAGTCATACTTTGAATATCGGTAATTGTCAGAGGATTTGAACTGTTTAATAAAGAATCCATTTGCACATAATCGGTGGGCCAAGTATCCATATTGGGGTCGTAATCATTATCTTCGACAGGGCCAAAAAGAAAGCCTTCACATTGCTCCCAAATACCTCTCATATTTATCCAAGCAGTTTTAGCAGTAGCCAAATTTGCCTCTGTTGCATTTGTGTTTAAGTTTTGAATAGCAGCATTTAAATCGGTGGCTGCATTATTCAAATCTAAGTAACTTGGAACAGCTACATTATTAGTAAAATCTTTTAATACAAGTGTTTTCAATTCATCAAAACTGATAGACGGTGTCTCTTCATTTTTTTTGCAGGATGAAATACATACTATTACTATTACCGTAACACTTAATAATATTTTTTTCATTGATTTGTTAAATTCTAATAATGAGATGATTATTGCTTATTGTTGTTTTATATTTCTTAAGAGATAATTCTGCTGGGCCTTTTATGACATTACCATTGCTATTGAATCTGCTACCATGCAAGCTGCAACTATAGCCATTTTGATCGGGTAACACTTCATTTTCTGCATGTGTACACTGTAGTAGCAATGCAATAAAATCATTGTCTTTTTTGTGAACAGCTATATCGAAATTCAATCCCTTTACCCGAACTATTTGAAGAGGATTTTTTTCGAATAAAGTTAATGGCAAGTGCAGTTCATTATTCTTTTTTTCCGTTGAAAAAACAGTGTAAGATGGACTACAGCCCATTAGGTTGGGAAATAAAATTGTGGCTGTTCCTAATAAACAAAAATTGCAACCTTTTTTTATAAAATCTTTTCTATTCATAGTTAAAAAGAATAACCAATTCCAATATTAAAGAAAGTATTTTTGGGATTATATGGAATTGCATTTGGAGCTGGGTTTATAATTAAATCGGGATTTTGATTACCCGTATTTGCCAATCTAACATCAGTTTTTACAACTACATTTGGAATAGGTAAATAGCTAATCCCAACAATTAAATGCTGCTGTTTCAAAGTACCATCATATATAGCTTTTGGAGGTGATGGAATTGTTGCGTTCAAATCAAAAAACTCGTATCGAGCAAATGTTGTAAAGTTTGGTTGCTGTTGTTTTTTATATAACCAATCATATCCAACTTCAATATATCCTCCATACATATTTGTTGCCAAATTTTTTGCATAAGCCACATTAACTTTTGCAGCATCTGGATAACTAATATTTGCAAATAAAGCCCTTGCAGAAAAAGCATTTTTTGTGTATTGCACATTTCCTTCTGCCAAATAAAGTGTAGTTCCAAATGCTCCACTATTTAAGTTTAAACTATCAGCAGCTCGTTTACTTAAACCAACAGTTCCGCCCAAATATCCTGAAACCTGAAACTTAAAATTTTGCCAATTATACTGTAAAGAACCTGTTACAGCGAGGTTATTTGCACTTGCATTTCGCCCTTCGAATCTTCCTTCACGAATACCCGAGCCATGCTCAAAACCTGCACTGTTTA
The DNA here is from genome assembly GCA_947455425.1 of Chitinophagaceae bacterium. Taxonomy (GTDB): domain Bacteria; phylum Bacteroidota; class Bacteroidia; order Chitinophagales; family Chitinophagaceae; genus CAIVPM01. The sequence continues at coordinate 3,510 of CANGOT010000237.1, forward strand.
AACCATTCATCAACGCAAGGCTATAATTTAATGGATGATTCTTTGCTGATCCATATAACGCAATCCCTAATTCTCTCCAGGTAGCAGGAATAACAAGTTGCTCAATCAAAGGTCTTTCTGTTCCATTAAAGTTTACCGGCAGATGATTTTCATTTAATAGTCCAATTCTAGGAATAATAAGTCCTGCAATGATGTATTGCTTTCGACTCAAATTAAATTTTAAATATGCTTGCTCTATGGCAATTTCACCACCATCTGCACCACCTGCAACTTTTGCATCTTCGACTTCCATTTCAGAAAAAACAGAAATTTTTTCATTAAACTTATGTCCAATAAACAACACAATTCTATCTAAATTAATAGTTGATTGTTGTTCATTAAAATTTCTTCTGTATGACGCTGACCCATAACCAGAAATAACAGTTTTTTGTTTATTAACACCTTGGTTTAATGAATCTTCATTGGTAAGTACCAAATTCTGTGCATTTGTTCTTGTTTGTGCAATCGCCGAAATATTGATTACTACTAGTGTTGTTAAGATGTATGCTTTTTTTAAGTGCATATTAAAATTTTGTATTTTGTAAATATATATTTATTAATTATAATAAATAAAATTTAGTTTAGCCTAAAATAAATTATAAACATAAAAAAAATATTTATTCATTAAATCGTTTGCAAAAATATTATGAGCATAGGATGATGATAATATAATTGGGAAAACTGTCTTACGCAAATTGGAAAAGAGTCAAGGAAGTTATAAAAATTAAACCCTCATTATTTCAAAAAAAAAGAGATCATCTTTTAGATAATCTCTTTTATAAAATTTATTTTAATTCTTAGTTTCTTTCCTCTCTTTGTGGTCTATCCCCTGAAGGTCTTTCAGGTCTTGGCATCAAAACCTTACGGCTTAGTTTAAATTTACCAGTTCTAGGATCAACATCCAATAATTTCACTTTCACTTTATCTCCTTCTTTAAACACGCC
>CANGOT010000238.1 GCA_947455425.1 Chitinophagaceae bacterium
GCAACATCGCTATAATCTATATGTGGCTTCTCAATAGTTTTGAATAAAATTTGTACCGCTTCTTTACCCATATCAAATGCAGGTTGTGTAATGCAGGAAAAAGCAGGATTGAGATAGGGTGCTAGTGCCATATTAGAAAAACCCAGTACTTTTATTTTCTTTGGAATAGATATGCCCAGGCTTTCACAAACCTGATAGGTGGTGGTGCCCAGTGTTTCTGATGATGCAAATACAGCATCTACATCACTTCTGTTCATTAGAAAGTTTGAAATGATCTGGTAGTTCTCTTCTTTGTTAGTATTGCAATCAAGTATTAAAGATTCGTCTACAGTTAACTTAGCTTGTTTGATGGCATCAATATAGCCTTGCTTTCTTTGAATACTCGTTACACACGATGTAGAGAAATTAAGAAAGGCTATTTTTTTGCAACCTGCATCAAGCAAGTGTTTAGTGCCATTTTTTGCAGCAACCTGATTATCGGTTGTAACCTTTGCTGCTTCAACTTTTTCACAAATTCTATCGAAAAAAACAAACGGAATTTTTCTATCTCTTAATTCCTTTATGTGATCATATTTACTTGTTTCTGCTGATAATGAAAGTATAATTCCATCAACCCTACCATTAGATAAATGTTTTAGTATAGCAACTTCTTTTGCATAGCTTTCAAAAGTGAAATAAATTAATATATGATAGCCTTTCTCTTGAGCAATGGTTTCAACACCTTCAATTACCTTGGCAAAAAAATGATTGGTAATGTCGGGTACAACTATGGCAATTGTTTTACTTTTTTGTTTACGAAGACTGCTTGCATTTGGATTGGGTTCAAAGTTCAATTCCTTGGCTAGAGCTTGTACCCTTGCTTTGGTTTTAATACTAATTTCGTGACTATCGTTTAAAGCCCTTGAAACTGTAGAAGATGATAGGTTTAAAGCTTTTGCAAGGTCTTTTAAATTCATTTTTTAGCGTATTTTAAAGTTGCCAATTCCAGATGTTTGTTATGATTCCATTAATGTTGAATAAAACTAACGTGCCATCCAACCTCCGTCAACTGTTAAAATTGTTCCATTGATGTAATCAGATGCAGGAGAACTTAAGAAAACAAATGCACCAGTTAAATCGCTTGGTTGCCCCCAACGATTTGCAGGAATACGAGCAAGGATAGCCGTATTTCTATCAACATCATCTCTTAGTTGTTGGGTATTATCTGTTGCAATATAGCCCGGAGCAATACCATTAACAGTAATATTATGTTTAGCCCATTCATTGCAAAATGCTTTTAATAAAGAAGCTATAGCACCCTTACTGGCAGCATATCCTGGCACATTAATACCACCTTGAAAGCTTAATAATGAACATGTGAATACAATTTTACCGTATCCATTAGCAAGCATTTGTTTGCCGATTTCTCTTGTAATAATAAATTGAGCATTCAGGTTAATATCAATAATCGTATCCCAATATTCATCAGGATGTTCAGCAGCTGGTTTGCGTAAAATGTGCCCAGCATTATTAATCAAAATGTCAATTTTGGGATGTTCTTCTTTCACTTTATTTAAGAAAACATATAGAGAATCTCTATTGGTAAAATCTGCCTGATAAGGATAAAATTTTCTGCCTAATTTTTCTACAGCAATTTGAACATCGCTACCTGTGGCAGCAAGGTTTGCACTAACGCCAATAATATCTGCACCATTGCTTGCAAGCTCAATAGCAACGTCCATTCCAATGCCTCTGTTACATCCTGTAACTACAGCAAGTTTGTTATCTACTCTAAAGTTTATCATAATATTATTTAATTAAGATAACCCTGTAAAGGTTTCAAACCTTTACAGGGTTTAGTTGAATTATTTTAATGCCGAAATGTTAATAAAGTCCATATCTGTGAAGCTCATATTCTCTCCAGCCATTGCCCAAATAAAGGAATATGCCGCAGTACCAACACCACTATGAATACTCCATGATGGAGAAACAACTCCTTCTTCATTGTTGATAAAAAGATGGCGTGTTTCATCTGGTTCTCCCATTAAATGCAATACTCTTTGGTTCTCTGGTAAATTGAAATAAAAGTATGCTTCCATTCTTCTGTGATGTAAATGTGAAGGCATTGTATTCCATAAACTGCCAGGTTTAAAATTAGTAACGCCCAACATTAACTGACAACTCTTTAATCCATCTGGATGAATGTATTTATTAATCACACGATGATTGGCTGTTTCGCTGCTACCCATTTCAGTTGGTGTTGCATCAGCAGGTTTCATTAGTTGTGTTGGATATTCCTGATGAGCAGGACAAGAGAAGAAAATAAACTTAGCTGGATTTGCAGTATCTGCACTTGCAAATGTTACTTTTTTATCTCCTTTGCCAATGTACAAGCAATCACGATTCTCTACATCAAATGCAACTCCATCTACAGTAATAGTACCATTGCCTGCAATATTTACGATACCAATTTCTCTACGAGATAAAAAGAAATCAGATTTTAGTTCATCATAAGTAACAAGCTCAAGTACTGTGTTTACTGGATTTGCAGCACCAATAACCATTCTGTCATAGTGTGTGTAAGTGCATTGAATGGCATCTGCTTGCACTAATTTATCAAGCAAGTAACGCTCTCTAATTTGTTCTGTACTGTAAGATTTAAAATCTTGTGGATGTGTTGGGTGAATCACTCTCATTTTGTTTTTATTTATTTATTAATAACGAATTCGTTTGTTTTTATTGATCCGCTTTTATTGAACTTATTTTTTGATTGAACATGAATAGCACGAACGATATCTGTATAAACTATTAGTTCTTTTTCATTATTTGAATTGGTGAAATTGTTGTTATAAATATTGGAATATTGCACGCCATATAATTCAATCAAAGCATTGTCAGTATTGGTGTTTTCGATGGTGTTATTATTGAACCAAAGCCTTGGTCCCATAGTACTTTCATCATTTCCTGTTCGTGCAATGTTAAGTAAATAACCTTTGTTATTGATGAATTTATTGTTACTGAATTTTATATTCTCTGCACTGTAATATCCTTTTTTATCTATCTCTTCTTCGGCAGATAAAATATTGATTTTACAATCGCTAAAACTGCTGTTTTTAAAAACCAAACTATCAGCATAAGAACCTTTTGCTGCTTTAAAAAATGAAGCATTATTTGCAGCATCATAAAAGCCAAAATTGCTGTTTATAAAGGAAAATTCATAATGATGCACACTACCATTTGTTGGTGATGAAATGAAATTTGTTGCTTTAATGAAACTGCCATCAATAGTGGCGTTGCTGAAATTTAATGAAGCATTACCTTGAATAATAAAAACAGCTTCTTGTGCTTCTGTAATAAATTTTATTTCCTTTTTATTGGTAGTAAAACTTACTTGGTTATAAATTTTTATGGGTGCGTTTAACTCATAAATAATACCTGTTAAAGTGATATTTATTTTCTTTTTATAATTAATAGAATCAGTTAATGCACCAAATAATTGTTTAGTATTTGAGCATTGAATTGATATTGATTTTAGAGTTGGTTTAGTGTCTTCTTTCCAAGTGATACCGGTGTTTTTTTGGATAAATGAAATTATTTTTGGTAGTGAATTTTGATTTCTATAACCAATACTGTCTGGCAAGTCGATACCTACCTTTTGCTTTGCTTTTTCTTGAATTTTAATGTCAAGTGGAATACACCTTACACGATGCTCACTACCTTCAAGGTATGGAGGTAAATAAACTGATGCTAATTCCATTCCTGCCAAATTAGATTTGAAAAATAAACTTTGTTTCATCCCATTTGGCAATAACTTTTTCCCATTATTTGCAACGCAATTATTCTGAAATGAAAATCCACCAATACTATCAAATTGATAAAATAGCGTTGTATCTTTTTTGTTAAAAAATACATTGTTTGCTATCAATACATTTTGAGGCACTTGACTTCTTTCTTTATCACTGCCTTCGCATAAACTAAAAGGTGTGCAATTAATAAAGCTATTGCCAAAAATCACCGCATCTTTTACTGGTAAATAACGATTGGCTGGAGAATTAGGAACGCCATTCATGATTGCTAACGGAGAACGAAAGCTTACACCAACACATTCATAAAATAAATTGTTTACAACCCAATTTCCTTCATTAATAATTCTTACCCCACCAGTGCCTTCTTTTCCATTTCCGAGGAAGATGTTATTTATAACTGTATTATTGTTGCCATGTCTTAATGTTACACAACCTTGACACTCTTTAAATACATTATTTCTGATGATGTTAGCACAGGATTTTAGTGAAATGATTTCTGTTTCTCCATCACAATTTTTAAAATAATTATGCTCGATATTCGTGTTTGAATTAAAAGTACAATGCTGCGAAACGCCCACTCTTATTATCTCTCCAGCATTTGAACCAAGTGGTGGACGGCCATCAAAATTGTTGTGATCAATGCTGTGAAAATTCTCTCTGCTCTTTTCATCATCCAAAATAACAGCCATCAAAACACC
>CANGOT010000239.1 GCA_947455425.1 Chitinophagaceae bacterium
CTGATAAGGATTCATACTATAAAACATTCCCACATCAGGACTATCTACTTTATTAACGATACTCTTAGCATGATCTTCCAGATAAACAGTAACAGGATTATCCTCAATCCAATCATCAATAGCCTCAATATGTTCTTTTACTCTTTGATTTTTTAAAAACCTATTAGCAGTATTAATTTGTGCACCTCGTCCCTTTAAATATTCATCATTTTTCTCAGTAGGTTTAGGTTTAGCATTAGGATTATCGTTAATATTTTTCATTTATATTACTTTAGAAAGATGACCAAAACTGTCTTTACTCTCAATACTATTTGAATTCATCGCAGTAAACGCAACTAAAACAAACTCACTTGCTCTGCAATATTTTGTGTTTTACCCATCAATTGAAACATTGCAGCAGTCACATATTTCCCGCCTTCAAAATTTCTTCTTAGTAAAACAACTTCATTCGCCCTAAAACCTGTAACTAAAGATGTGTGGCTATACTCAAGCCAACCTTTTTCGTACTGCCAGGGTAATAATTTTCTGGCAATAGTTAAATGTGGTTCAGTGATATAATGTGGTTTATGTTCATTATCTATTTTTAAAAATGCTTGTATAGGTTTTAGTAACTTAACCAATGTAATAATATCATTCTTGGTTTCAATATTGACATAAATGGTATGAGCTGGAAAACTTGCAAATCCATTTATTTTGATTTGTATAGCATCAAATCTTGTTATAATTTCATTTATAACCCGAATAATTCGGGGCTCATTCATTTGTAATTGAATAAATTTGATCAACGTAATATGTGGCTTGCTATAAACAGCTTGTGAACACTCATACTTATCAGCAAAATCCTTTTTTAAATTGTTTATTTTCTCTGCCACACTAGCATCTGGTTGTATAATCAGCAGATATTCGTTTACAGTTAGCAAATTATTGGTGATGTATTGTGATGTCATATTAAAATAATACTTTATTGATTAGCTCTTCATTTCCACTGTCTTTTGTTTTATATAAACAAACAGATTGCACATTCAGTGCTGCAATATCAGCAGCCACTTGCAGGGTTTGTGTGGCGTTCATTTTAAAAGATTGCTGCCATTGCAACACCAATTTTGAGATTAATAGCTGCGTACATAAAAAACTACCATCACTTTGTAAACATAAATTGCTCAAATGTCTGCACAGCATCGTTTCTGTTTGCTCATCTGCTAAAAAACCGGCAATAGTTACAGGAGCTTTACTGTTTTTACATTGTACTATAATTCGGTACTGTGGCTGATTCGATACATTAACACTATTCATCATAAAACTAAATTTAATAGTGTAAACATACTAATTATTTTAGTATTTTATTATTTTATTTTTTGCTCTATTGTTATCATCTATGTTTTTATAATAATAAAAAACGTTTTCCAACGTTTTTATTATTACTATAATGAATTGTTAAATTTTTCTGATTAGATCATTATGGTTATGTAATAATTTAACTTAGCAATTAATAAAAATTTCTCATTATGGAAAGAGTAAACACACTTATTAGCAAATTGCAGGAACAAGCAAATTCTGGTGCAAATACAAAGCAATTACTTTCAACCGCACAACTGCTTATTGCAGAACTAAGTGGCATTGAACTACCAGAAGAAATAGGAAAAGTTTCTGTATGGATGCCTTCTGTTTATTTTAGTAATGCTAGTGAAACTATTAGTTCCAAAGAAAATATTGTTGTTGAAAATGTTGAGTTACCAATAATTATTGAAGCTGTAGTCCCTACGATTGAAGTTGAAACTACTGCAATTGTTGAGCCTTTAAAAGAAGAGCCAATAATAGTTCAACCGGTAGAAGTTACTGCCCGCAGAGCTGCTATGGTTGCTGTTAAGCCCAAAGAGATATATAATTTTAATACATTATTGGAAGATGAAGAAATGCCAACATTGGCTTTGCAAACCCAAAAAGAAATTTTTGAGTTAAATGACATAATTAAAAATGAAACGAAGAGTTTTAATGATGTTTTAAAAGTAGAAAGACAAGAAGTTGCAGCTGCTATAGTTGATGCCCCTATAAAAGATTTGAGAAAGGCTATTGGCATTAACGAAAAATATTTATACATCAATGAGCTTTTCCAAGGAGATGAAAACATGTATGAACGTAGTATTAAAACCATTAACGGATTTACAGTTTATCCTGAAGCTGAACATTGGATTAAAAGAGAACTACATACCAAACTTTGTTGGATTAGCGACAATCAAACTGTGAAGCAATTTGATCAATTAATCAGAAGGCGATTTGCATAGATATATTCAACAATTTTGTCTGTTGCACCACTATTCATTTTAACATATTTACCAGCATTATTTCCCATATGACCCATCATTGATGGGTCTTTTAGTAACTGGCTGAGTATCTTTTCCAATTCCAATGCATTCTCTACCGAAATGGCTCCATCAGCATCAATTAATTCCACTGCTTCGATATACTTATCATATTCAAATCCAAAAATAACTGGCCTAGAATATACAGCAGCTTCTAATACATTGTGAACACCATCGCCACCAAAACCTCCTCCAATAAAACATATTGATGCATATTTATAGAGCGTACTTAGCATTCCAATATTATCAATCACTACAACATTTGTATTGCTCTTTGCCTTTGCAATATTAGAATACAGAACAGCATTTTTGTACAGGCTCAAACATTCATCCAAACGTTTTTTTTCTATGTTGTGAGGAGCAACAATGAACTTAATTTCTGGATGCGTAATTGCATAGTGATCAAGTTCTTCATCATCTTCTGTCCAGGTACTCCCTGCCACTACAACCTGTGCATTACCAATAAAAGTTTCTATTGCTGTTAGCGATTTTGCCTGCGATGCAATTTCAACAACCCTATCAAATCTGGTATCTCCACTAACAGCTGCATTTCCCGAAATTTGTATTGATTTAAGCAGATCCACTGAAGCTTGATTTTGCAAAAACAAATAGGTAAAACATTGGAGCATTTCTTTATACAGACTTCCATACCACTTAAAAAATAGTTGACTTTTTCTAAATATTCCAGAGACTAGCAAAAGAGGTATATTCTGATTCTTTGCTTTGGCTATATAATGATACCAAAACTCATATTTTACAAAAATCACTAGACTAGGTTTTACGATTTTATAAAACAAATCTGCATTTTTCTTTGTATCAACGGGTAAATAAAATACCCAGTCTGCACCACCATAGTTTTTCTGGATTTCATAGCCTGATGGAGAAAAAAATGTTATTAAAATTTTATATTCAGCACCTTTTGCTCTGAGTTTTTCTATGATAGGTCTCCCCTGCTCAAATTCTCCCAAAGAAGCACAATGCATCCAAATTACTTCGCTGTCATTATTTTTAAAAGCCCCCTGTAAATCTTCAAAAATATTCTTTCGCCCATCCAACCAAAGCTTTGCCTTATGGTTAGTAAAGCTTAGCAAATAGGCAGCAACTGAGTAAATCTGTATGAAAATATTATAAAGCAGTTTCATTAAACGAATATATATAATTTGGCAAAACGTTCATAAAAAAAGAACCGCCCCCAAGTAAATGAGAAGCGGCACTTATACCATCCACCTATGAAAACAAAAAATTATTTCACTTGGTTAATTATTGCCTTAAAGCTTTCTGGGTTATTCATAGCTAAATCAGCTAACACCTTTCTGTTTAATTCAATTCCTTTAACAGCACATTTGTTGATGAATTGACTATAAGTCATTCCTTCTTCACGAACAGCTGCATTAATACGAGCAATCCATAAAGAACGATATTCTCTTTTCTTTAATTTACGACCTACATAACTATAGGTCATCCCTTTTTCTACAATATTCTTGGCTACGGTATAAACGTTTTTACGTTTACCATAATAACCTTTAGCTTGGTCTAATATTTTTTTTCTGCGAGCTCTACTAGCAACTGCATTTTTTGAACGTGGCATATTCTAATTTTTTTGTGTAAGATTTTTTGAACAATATTTACAAAAAATCTAAAGATTAATAATTTAAAAATCTCCTCTGTGGAGCTGGGATTTATTTCATTCCCAATAAACGGTAAACGAAGTCTTTGTTAGCACTACCAACAAGACCTTTTTGACGTAAAGCACGTTTACGCTTATTAGATTTTTTAGTTAGAATGTGGCGTTTAAAAGCCTTTTGGAAAGTGATCTCGCCTGTGCCGGTTACTTTGAACCTTTTTTTTGCACTTGAATTTGTTTTTACTTTTGGCATTATATAATCTTATTAGGATTACTCCCTACTGGCGTTTCCAAACTGATGGAACTCTTGTTGAGCCTTGTGGGAAATGTCCATTTTTTAAATGGGCTGCAAATGTAGGGGTAGATATTTAATTGACAAAAGATGAATCAAGAAAATTTTGTCTATAATAAGCACTAATTATTTTAATTTTCTACTGATCATTTCATCAAACTGGTGAATATTAAGATTTTTTCCGATAATTTTCTTGTTAACATCC
>CANGOT010000240.1 GCA_947455425.1 Chitinophagaceae bacterium
ATCTTTCGCTTTGCTTGTATCTATCCTATACCGTAGCTTAAGGTTGAATGATGGGAGTGTTTATAGTATGGTGTTTTGTTCGGGGTGGGGAGACAAATATTTGTTTGTTACTACTGCGAAACACCAGTGAACTGATGCTGCCAAACAGAGCCTGTGTTACCCCATTGTTTTTACTTTCTGCCATGATTTTAAGTTTTTAAATTAAAAATATAAAAGCTATTAAATTGCTTTTGAGTAATCGCTTTTACGATAACAAATCAAACCTAAGTGGCTGTTTTTGAATAGAAATGTTAAAATTTATCAGAGGCTGCAAAAAGGGTGGTTCTAAGAAAAATTTAACAAATACCATCAATGTATTGAGCCAATAGTTTATTTAGTGATGAAAAGTTATTGCAAGAAAGTTAGTTTAGTAGAGGTACACGATTGTTCATTCCATGTTCGAAAAGAGCATGAGTCAATCACTGTTACTATAAATTATGCCTTTATTGTTCCTTGCTAATATCTTCGCCAATGTTGGGAATTTTTCACCAACATCGAAATATGCAAAAAGTTGTTGGTAGGCTTTGCTATAGAAATCAACGGCGAAAAAACTATCTTTATTAGGTGATAGCAAATAAGTTAATAATGGAATCACATATATCAGCAAACACCACTATATCGAACCGCAGCGTCCTTTGCCCACGCTTCAAGGCTTTGCAAAGAGACACTGCGGGAACAAAAAAACTAACTTTAGCGAGGTGAAGAAAATCGGTATAGCAAACTTGTTAAAGATGGTATTAATATCTAAATGAAATTTTATTCTTAACTTTTTATAAATATCTTTTTTAGCATATGGTAACAATCCAACCAATAGAACAAATAGATCGCCACTAAAGGAAGGTTCTGAAATTCCGACCTGAGATGTAAAACCCCCTCACCACCGGTCGCACTTTCAGTGCCGAGCTAATAAAGACACCAACCAATGGAGAATTGTTTATTGAAGAATATGGGTTGTTTGCAGAATTTAATATTCAGGAAAAACTAAATACTTGAAATTCAACTAGTTTAAGTAAAATAAGCAACAATGAAAAAAATCATCACACTTTGCCTTTTAGCATTTATAGGCACAACAACATTAAATGCACAATGCTTTAAAAAAGTAGCCGCTTCTGGTGTATACTCAGTTGCCATTAAAACTGATGGTACTTTATGGGCTTGTGGCGTTAATTCGTATGGCCAATTTGGAAATGGCACTATGACACCCATACCCACTACTACATTTACTCAAATAGGCACTGCAACCGACTGGGCTGATATTTTTTGTTGTTCTAGTAGCACAAATGGTAACCATACTTTGGGTTTAAAAACAGATGGTACTTTGTATGCCTGGGGTGATAATACTTATGGTCAATTAGGTATTGGTAATCCAACCAGTAGTAAATCATCACCAGTTCAGGTGAGTTTACCTTTTGGGAAGCTTGTTAAAAGTATCAGTTTAGGAGGTACATATAGTCTAGCTTTAATGACTGATGGAACTGTATACTCTTGGGGCTTGAATAGTTCTGGTCAATTAGGTATTGGTAGTACATCCACTCAATACTATCCAGTGAAGGTAAACTTACCCATTGGCAAAATTGCTGCTAGTATAGCTGCTGGTGGGTCTTATGCCCTTGCTATCATGACTGATGGCACTATGTACGCTTGGGGTAATAATGGTAGTGGCCAGTTGGGTGATGGCACTACAACTACTCAATACTCTCCAGTGAAGGTGAGCTTGCCTATTGGCAAATCTGCCAGCATTGTTACAGCAGGTTCTGGAAATACATACGCTATCATGACTGATGGCACTACGTATGCATGGGGCGGTAATAGTGGTGGTCAATTAGGTATAGGTAATACAATAAATCAATCAACTCCAACTCAGGTTACTTTGCCAACTGGTAAAAGTATAAGAAATGTGATTGCAGGGTTTGGTTATGCATTGGCAACAATGACAGATGGAAGTTTATATACTTGGGGCAGTAATACTTATGGTCAATTAGGTATTGGCAATACAACTAATCAAACAACTCCAACTCTTGTATCTAATATTATTGCTAGTTCTAATAACGGTAGTGTAGGTGCAAGTGCTCACTCTATAGTAATCACAACTGATGGTAGGGTTTATTCTTGGGGTTTGAATAGCAGTGGTCAATTGGGTTGTGGTAATACAACTAATCAAACAAGCCCGTTGAAAATAAGTAACAGTTGTAACACTTGCACACCCACCACAGGCTCATTTACAGTAAGTGCTTGCAATAGTTACACTTGGGCAGCCAAAGGTAATCAGGTTTATACTGCTAGTAATAATACAGATACTATACACTTAACTAATGCAGGTGGCTGCGATAGTTTGGTAACATTAAATTTAACCATTAAAACAACAAGTAGTTCAACAACTAATGTAACAATTTGTCCAAATCAATTGCCATACAGTTGGAATGGTACAAGCTATAATACAGTAGGCAGTTATGTTGCACATTTAACCAATGCAGCAGGTTGCGATAGTGCAGCTACATTGGTGTTAAGCACACCAAAACCATTTGGTAATGCATTAAATTTTGACGGTATCGATGATGCTGTTGCTGCGGGTACATCAATAAGTTCTGTATCAGACTTTACTTGGGAGGCTTGGATAAAAACATCAACAAATGGTACTATTATTTCTAAATCTCCACTTTCAGGTAATTGGGCTCCTGGTGGAAAAACCCTTTTTGTTAGTAATGGTAAAATTTCTTTTGATATTGGTTGGATAGGTGTACTTGAAACACCTAATAGTTATAACGATAATAGCTGGCACCATGTGGCATTAACAGCTCAAAAAAATATATCAAGTAACAATGACCTTGTTAATATATATGTAGATGGTGTTTTAGCAGCAACAAAGAGCAACTGGGATATTGATACCTATCCTGAAGCAGGTTTGTACACAAAAATTGGGTTTACCAATGACAACTTTCCTTCTCCTTCCTATTTTTCGGGCACTATTGATGAAGTAAGAATTTGGAGTACTGTAAAAACACAGGCTGCGTTGATGGCATCTATGAATAATGAATTAGTAGGTAATGAAAGCAATTTGGTTGAATATTATAATTTTAACCAAGGCGTAGCAGGTGACAATAATAGTGGCATTACCACATTATTAAATAATACGACAAGTGGACATAACGGAACTTTGAACAATTTTACTTTATCTGGAAGCACTTCTAACTGGATAAGCAACACCAATTTAACTGTTGCTTCTGGTTTGCCAGCAATTACAGGTACAAGTGCAGTGTGTGCTGGTTCAACAACCACTTTAAGTAATGCAATACCTGGAGGTGTTTGGAGTACCCAAGCAACTAGCCAAGCCACTATTAATGCATCAACAGGGTTAGTAACAGCAAAAAATGCGGGTACCATAACCATTCAATATAGCAAAACAGGTTGTGGTAGTGTTACTAAATCATTAGTTATAAATGCAATACCAGCAGTTCCAACGATTCAATATGCACTTGGAACACCCAACCCGCAAACAGGAATAGGAAGAGCTTTTTGTGTTGGTAAAATTTTTACATTGGTAGGAAGTCCTGCAACATCTGGTGCTGGCACAGGAATTTGGAGTAGCAGTAACACGAATGTATTGACAGTAGGAGCAAGCAGTGGATTGGTAAATATCAAAGCAGCAGGAAGTGCAATACTGACATATACTTATACAACAGCAGCAGGTTGTGTGAATAGTAGAAGTGTTAGTGGAACAGCAGTTACAACTTGTTTTGGAAGGGGAGTGAATACAGGTAGTAATGAGCAAGTAGTAAGTAGTAATGAATTTACAATGTATCCTAATCCTGCTAAATCATTTGTAAGTTTACAAGTGGATAAATTAGTGGGTAGTGGACAAATTATAGTGACTGACCTTTATGGCAAACAAGTAAAAGCACAAGCATTAAGTATGGGCAATAACACGATTGATATTGCTAACCTAAGCAAAGGTTTTTACTTGGTAAGTATCATCACAGAACAAGGAAAGACTACAAAGAAATTAATAGTGGAATAGTTTAAACTACGAAGTTAGATTTTAGAAGTACGATAAAAAAGCCTCCGATGCATTGCAAGTTTGGAGGCTTTTTGTTTAAGCAACATCCTCACCGGTAGATGCGGTATAGAGTTTAAACCACTCTTCCTCGGATAACATGATACTTGATGCTTCTTTCACTTGTAATAACCTTTCAATTTTTGTGGTGCCAACTACTGGTAAAATATGTGTGGGATGTTTTAATAAAAAGGCAATTAAAATTTGATTGATTCCTGTTTTATACTTTTCAGCTAGTTCGCTGGCAGTTGAAAAAATACTTCTAAATCTTGGATGCTGATCTTCGGTTAAAATGCCGCCACCCAGGGGGCTCCAGGCCATTGGACGAATTTTGTTTTGCAAACAATTGTCTAAAG
>CANGOT010000241.1 GCA_947455425.1 Chitinophagaceae bacterium
ATATGGGTTTGGTGAGTAAAATGGTTGGTATGCTTACCGATAGTCGTAGTTTTTTATCTTTTCCTCGTCACGAATATTTTAGAAGAATTTTATGCAACCTTTTTGGTGCTGAAATCGAAAATGGTGAAATGCCAAATGACATAGAACTAGTTGGCTCCATCATAAAAGATATTTGCTTTAATAATGCTAAAAATTATTTTGGTTGGGAAGTAGGTCATTTAGCAAAAAGCGAAAAAATGAAAGCAACCAACGGAGTACATTAGAAAATAATTTTCAATATTTTAATGGCGAGTTTAACCGACTCGCCTTTTTATTATTTTAAATATTCTATCATATATCTTCATTTATATTTACAGATATGAGAAAGAAAAAAGTTTTGTGTTTTGGAGAACTGTTATTAAGAATTTCTCCTGCATCCAATGTAGCAACATCCGAAAAAAATCCCATGCAGTTATATGTAGGTGGTGCTGAGGCAAATGTTGCTACAGCTCTTGCTGGTTGGAATATTCCAGTAAAATATTGTACGGCATTACCTGATAATTTCATGAGCAATCATGTAATAGACTATTTAGAGTATCATGGTATTTATACATCATCTATATTGTTGGCAGGGAAAAGAATTGGTTTATATTATTTAGAACGAGGTGCAGATTTGAAAGGCAGTATGGTATATGATAGAGAACATTCTTCTTTTTCAGAAATAAAAACTGGAATGATAGATTGGGATAAAGTTTTGGGAGATGTATCTTGGTTTAATTTTTCTGCGATTAGTCCGGCACTAAACCAAAATGTTGCAGATGTATGTTTAGAAGCTGTAAAGGCTGCTTCTGCAAAAGGTATTACTACTTCTGTAGATTTAAACTATCGCTCCCGTTTGTGGAAATATGGTAAAGATCCAGTAGATATTATGCCACAGATTGTTGAGCATTGTGATGTGGTAATGGGAAATATTTGGAGTGCCAATACGTTATTGGGTACATCCATTGATGAAAACATTCATAACAAAAAAAGCAGGGCTGCCTACCTTCAGCACGCAGAAGAAACATCAAAAGAAATTTGCAAAAAATTTCCAAAGTGTAATACAGTTGCAAACACTTTTAGATTTGACACTAACGCTGATGAAATTCTTTATTATACCAGTTTATATCATAATCAGCAATCATATCATTCCAATGAATTTTCTTGCCAAGGTGTTGTTGATAGAAGTGGGAGTGGGGATTGTTTCATGGCTGGATTGATTTATGGAATATATAATAACAACAAGCCACAGGATATTATTAACTATGCAACTGCCGCTGCTTTTGGAAAATTGCAAGAACAGGGTGATTCTACAGCACAGGATGTTTTAACTGTAAACAAATTAGTGTAATTTATTCATTTTAATCAAAACATAAGCTGTAACACATAAAGCAATAATTAAGAACATTGCTAATAGCGTCCAATCGTTTAGTTGCAATCTATTCTTTAGCCTGCGTTTTTTCTTAGATGATGTGTACTGATGTAATTGTTTGTTCAGATCATTTACATAAGCGTCAATTTTAGTTTTGTTTTCAAGCGTTTGTAACCCTTCAACAGCATCGTTTAGCAAAGAAGAGTCTGACATTTGTTGTTCAAATTCATATAGTTCTTCGCCCGACAATTTACCATCAAGGTATTTTATCAATTGCTCATCTTTGTTATTATGTTTGTGCGAACTCATTATTTATTGGTTCTCTTTTTTTCTATCAAAATTCTAAGATTTCTTTTTCCATTTTGAATATGGCTTTTCACTTGCATTAAAGTAAAGTTAGTGACTGCTACAATTTCCTGGTAAGACTTTTTTTGCAAATAAAATAAACTGATACAATTTTTTTGATCTTCGTTTAATTCTTCAATAGAAATCTCAAGCAAATTATAATCAGTCTCTTTTAGCCTTAAACTTTCTATATCTACATCATCATTTACGATTTCTCTTGCACTGATATCAGTAAAAACTTTTTTATCTCTCAGCTGCATTAAACAATTGTTTTTTGCAACCATGTAAATCCAGCTTTTAAAATATGTAACTCTGTATTTTGATAGTTCGCTTATTGCTTTTAAAAAAATTTGTTGAACTGTATCTCTTGCCTTTGTTTCATCTTTTAAATATTTCATACAAGTACCAAAAAGCAATAGCGTATAGCGTTGCAGTAAAATACCCAACCATTCATTATTGTTAGACTGATAAAATTTTTCTAACAATTCATCATCTGAAATATCGTTAAATTGCTTATGGTTCACAGCAGTAAAGTAAGTGATTTACAGTTAGATGCTTCAATGAAATAAATGCACATAAAAAACACTTTTTTAATTTGCTTGAAATGGATTTCTATAAAAAGCATTTTTTAGATATGAAGTATCTGTAAGTGTGTTAAGAAAACTGATCAATTGTTTTTTTTCTTTTTCGGTTATTGTAAAACCTTCAATAAACTGGTTTTTGTTTGGGTGTAACTTGCCATCCCCTGCGAATTTACCTTTTTCAATAAGCCTTCCGCCTCTGGCATAATGGCTAATAACTTCATCTAAACTTGCAGCACTACCGTCGTGGAAATAGGGAGCTGTAATTGCAATATTCCTTAATGTTGGAATTTTAAATTTACCAATATCATCTCTATCTTTTGTTTCATTTTCTAAACCATTATCTCCATTAGCATATATACTATCCTTACCAATATTATATAGTCCAATGTTTTGGTATTGGTTCATCCTGGTAAACTCCGGTTCGTCAAAATCATTACCGCTATGACACTTTCTGCAGTTTAATTTATCTCCAAAAAATAATTTTTTTCCAGCAAGTTCATCTTTTGAAAGCTTAACTTTCCCATTCTTCCACAAATCATATTTGGCATTATGAAATTTTAATTGACCTACATACTCTGCAATAAAATCTTTTACCATGCTCCAATTCAAACGCTCTATTCGTTTTTGTTGCAGCAGAGGCAAATACATTTTATCAGAAAAAGCAAACTGCAGCGTACTATTATCTGTAGAATCATTTCCCATTTCTATGGGATGTTTTCCAAATAATGGGATATTCGATTGTAATTGTAAGGAGGTTATTTTTTCATCTGCCCAATTGAAAGTCTCGTTATCTGCAAGATTGATGAGAGTGGGTGTATTTCTTCTTACAACATCTCCTAAAGCACCTTTTGGTGTGAGTTCTCCATCGGTGAAAGCCAGTTTAGGATCGTGGCAACTTGCACAAGATTTTGTTTTGTTAATTGATAATCGGGTATCATAAAAAAATAATCTGCCAATTTGTGCATCAAGGTTGGGGGCTGTTTTTTGATTGTTTGATGTAAAGCTTGTAATGAAAACGATACATATAAAAATTGCTGTTAAATTAAAAAATCTCATAGTTATCTTATTGGCTACAAAATAAATACAAAACATTCTACGTTCATGTGTTGTATCTAATTCATCCTTAATAAACACCCATAAATCAATATCTCTATGCATTTTATTCTTAATAAATAAAATCAAAAACTTGCTTTACCCTTATTTAAGGGATTGCTCACATTACTATCATATATCAATTTTGCATTATCAAATCGTCAACCTCCAGACGAATAACAATTAAAATAAAAAATATTTTATGATCCTTATTGCCTGTTTATTTACAGCCTTTTTTATCACCCTTTTACGTGTGTATAAACTAGTTTTCACCAACAAGTATTTCAACGAGAACATTGCTAAGCCTTCAAACGCGTCTCCAATGGCTCTTTACTTTATCATGAGAGAAATAAATACTTATCAATTCATCAAAAAATTCAAGTTAAGATTTTTCTTTTCAGTATTATGTATTGGTTTTGTATTGCTATTTAACATTTCAGCTAATGTGAGTATTTGGCCAAATATCAAAGGCTTAACTATTGAGGATAAACAAAATAGCATCGCTTTTAGAAATTTAAGAGGTAGCGATTGTATTAAAGAGTTCAATGCTTTGAAACCGGTTTTAGAAGCTGCTGGTAAAAATGACTATAATGCTGAAGATATAACAAGTATTCTTGGTAAACCAGATGCTATTTTTAATAATGGAAATACATTACAGTATAATTTATTTCCTTCAAACAATGGTTGTGTTGGAAAAGTTGAATTTAATAATGGTAAGGTTGTAAGTTTTTCTGTAACAAATTGTAATTAGTTTTTTTCATAGGTACGGATAGGTTAAAGCCTGCAAAATATTTTTTGTAGGCTTTTTTTATATTATCTTATTAGAACTGTGGTTCCTTTTGTGCTGATTCTTTTGCCAGTGTTGTTATCTATATAATCAAGCGTCCACACATAAGTTCCTGCAGGCTCTTTTTGTCCATTTATTTTTCCATTCCATTTACTATTAATGTCTCTCGATTCAAAAACCAATTGCCCTAAACGATTGTAAACTCTAAAGTGCATATCCACCACTTTGTAGGCA
>CANGOT010000242.1 GCA_947455425.1 Chitinophagaceae bacterium
CTTAGTGGTATAGCATTTAGTGGTGGCTATCCATTTATAAGTGGGCCTGGTGCTACACCAAGCTATGCTTCACCAAGTACGCTATCTTCAAATGGTGTGAATCTTATGATGGGGAATTCTAAAATAGGAGGTTTCGATGTTGGTGTAACAGGGTACTTTCCTTCTTTGCTTACAAATTTGGCATGGTTCACCGGCTCAATTACTTTCGAATCGAGCATACCCTGCACAAGCCCACCTACGGCTGGTAACACAATATCTTCTAATAACCCTGTTTGTAATGGAGTGCCTTTTACATTAACAACAGCAGCAAATACTAGTGTAAATGGGCAAACATATCAATGGCAATCATCACAAAACGGAACTAACTGGATAGATATCGTCAATGCTAATGCTTCTTTTTTAACAACCAGTCAAGCCGCTAGCAATTATTATCGCTGCAAAGTAACCTGCTCTGGTAATACATCTAACTCAACACCTGTCCAAGTTACAACCCCAGCAGGTGTTTCTGGTACTTTTACAATTAATAAATCTGTATTAACTAGCGGAACCAATTTTGCAAGTTTTGCTGATGCTATCAACTACGTATCTTGTGGAATAAATGGACCTGTTGTTTTTAATGTTGCCCCAAATAGTGGTCCTTATAATGAGCAAATAGCCATTCCATTTATTGGAGGAACTTCTAGCACAAATACCATAAAAATTAATGGCAATGGCGAAACATTGAGCTATAATTTTGCAACAACTACAAACAGAGCTGTATTAACACTCAACGATGCAGATCACATTATTATTGATAGTTTAATAATAGATTGTTCTTCGGGCAGCTATGGCTGGGGTGTATTATTCACCAATAATGCCGATAGTAATATTATTCGCAAATGCAGAATAATTACAGATTCCAGCTCTGCCATTATTTCTAATTTTATTGGTATTGCATTCAATGGCTCTGCAAGCCTCTCAAGCGGTGGTTCACAGTCGGGCACTTTCGGCAGTAATGGTAGTTATAATCTTATTGAAAATAATATTATTAATGGTGGCGAGTATGGCATTTATGTGTATGGTTGGGGAATTAATAACAACAATAATAAAATCGTAAATAACTACGTGAAGAATTTTTATCGCTGGGGTATTTACGCAGCTTATCAGAATCAAAACTTACTCATTAGCAAAAATGAAATTAGCAGACCTACAAGGAATAATAGTTATACAAGTATTGGTGGAGGAATATGGTTAAGCACTGGATGTGAAAATGTTCTGGTTGAAAAAAACAAAATACATAACCTGCATGATGCAATGATTACAAGCACTGCAACCTGTGATGGTATTTTCATTTCTTCTTCAGCCACCAATGGCAAAGAAAATAAAGTTATTAATAATCTTATTTATAATATGAATGGCATTGGTTCTCAGTTTGGAATTACCATAAATGGTAATTATGCTAAAGTTTACCACAACACAATTATTTTGGATGATGCAATAAATTCATCATCAGAGTCTTTTGGCTTATGGTCACTTGGTTCAATCTATACAACAGGATTAAGCTTTATGAATAATGTTGTTTACAATACCCGAAATGGAAGCGGACAAAGACGTTGTATTAGCATTGGATCTACAGTAAATGCATCCCAGATAACTTCAAATCACAACGTATTTTATATAAATTGTCCTAATAGTAGCGATGCGAATATTGCCGATTTAAACTATGTCAAATTTGCAACTTTGGCAGATTGGAAAAATGCTAATAACAATAGCTATGATCAACAATCTGTTAGTGTAGATCCTGCATTTTTAAATAATGCAAGTTTTGATTATACGCCATCAGCACCACAAATAAATAATATTGGTGTTAACTTAAATATAAATTCAGATATTGCAAACAATTCAAGAGGTACATATCCAGATCCAGGTGCTTATGAATTTACATCAGTTTCGTGTAACAACCCATCGTCAGCTGGTACTGCAATAGCTAGCAAAACAGATGTTTGTTTAGGTAATAATTTTAGTCTAGACTTATTAGGAAATAGTTTTGGAGAAGGAATTAGTTATCAATGGCAAACGTCAACAAATAACAGCACCTGGACAAATTTTGGAACAGCTTCACCCAACCTACAATTAGCTGTTACACCAAATGCTTCAAACTATTATAGGTGTGCTGTGCAATGCGGTGCTGGTTCTGTTGCCTATTCAACAAGTGTTCAAGTAACAACAGGAGTTTTAATGTCTGGAACATTTACAATTAATAGTAGTATACCTGCCAGCAGTACAAACTTTCAATCATTTAGTGATGCTATTAACGCCATTCGTTGTGGCATTAATGGGCCGGTTGTATTTAATGTTACTTCAAATAATCTATCATATAATGAACAGGTAGTAATTCCGAGTATAGCAGGAAGTTCTGCTACAAATACTATTACCATCAATGGTAATGGCAATACAATTTATTATACATCGAATAACCAACAAAAACCAGCTGTATTGGTATTAGATGGTGCTGATCATATTATTATAGATAGTTTGATCATTGATCCATCCTCTGGTAATTATGGATGGGGAATAGTCTTGATGCACCAGGCAGATAGCAATATTGTTCGCAAGTGTACTGTAATAGCCAGAACGGACAAACAAAACTCTAGTGCTATGGGAATATTAATAGCTGGTTCATTAACTAATACGGGTGCTTATGGAAATAATGGAAATTACAATGTAATTACAGATAATACTGTTATTGGGGGATATCAAAGTATCTATGTTTTTGGCAATCCAAGTTCAACAACGCAAAATGTTCATAACGTTATAAAAAGAAATAAACTTCAGGATATGTATTCTGCTGGAGTGTATGCCTATGCTCAATCTGCTGGTTTAGAGATTAGTGAAAATGATATTTCAAGGCCAACACGCACATCATCTGCAGGTGCAATGGTTGGTATATATTTATATCCTGGCTGCTTTGGTGCCATACTAGAAAAAAATAAAATTCATAATCTATTTGACGCCATGCTAAGTAGTAATATAGGTAGTTATGGTTTTTATATTAGCACAACCCCACCTATAGGTCAAGAGAATAAAATTGTAAACAACCTAATATATAACATTGGAGGTAGCGGCAACCAGTATGGTTTTTATTGTGGTTCTTCTCCCAATCAAAAAATTTATCACAATACTTTTATATCTGATGATGTTAACGCGAATAGTGGTGATATCTATGGGGTATATCAATCTACTTCTAGTGGACTTGATTTTAGAAACAACCTGATTTATATAACACATACTGGTGGAATAAATAGATGTTTCTCTTTCGCAGATACAGCCTTAACATCTAAATGTAACAACAATATTTTATTTTGCCCTAATGGTAATATAGGTAGAGTTAGAAATATTGATTATGCAACACTTGCCGATTGGAAAATCGCAAATAATAATAAATATGATAGTTTGAGTATAAATATAGATCCTGTATTTACCAATATGGGTACTTATGATTATACCCCTACTGCAACTACTGCTGATAATATTGGTGCAGCCCTTGGCGTAACAACTGATATTGTAGGCATTACCAGAAGCATCGGAAAACCTGATGCTGGAGCGTTTGAATTTGGTAGTATCTTACCAACAAATGCTCTCCATCTTAAAGGCGAAAGAAATGGCACAACCAATAAATTAATTTGGACAACATCCACAGAAAATAACAATCTTGGTTTTGAATTGCAGCGTTCAACAAATTCAAACAACAGCGATTTTAAGAAGATAAGTTTTGTTGCATCTAAAACTATTAATGGCAATAGTAGTGATATGCAGATTTATGACTTTAGTGATGCAACCGCAACAAAAGATGCTTACTACAAGTTGAAACAAATTGATAAAGATGGTAAATTCTCCTATAGCAATACTGTCTTAATAAAATCAGCTAAATCAACAGGAATAATAAATATAGCTATGTATCCTAATCCTGCTACAGACAAGCTTAACATTACAATTTCATCTCGCTCAAATAATAAATCAAGCCTATTCATTACTGATGTTTATGGAAAAATTATCATACAAGAGAATATTGATTTATTATCGGGCAACAATGAAAAACTTATCGATGTAAAAAAATTAGCTTCGGGAAATTACATCATGAAACTAGTATGTGGTAACAGTGGCGATCTTATCATTAAGAAGTTTGTTAAACTATAAATTTATCAAAAAAAAAAACACAAATTCAGTTTCAAGCAATAATGCTTTTATTTGCCAAAATGCTGTTATAGTTGAATTTAAAAAAAAGAAAATATATGAAGAAAGTAATCGTACTTATTGCAAGCATTTTGATGTATTGCAACTACATTCATGCTCAAACAACAATTACAACACAAGGTAATTCGAGTTATGCAGGTGATATTTGGATTGGTGGCGATGTAACAATAACTTTTGTGGTTCAA
>CANGOT010000243.1 GCA_947455425.1 Chitinophagaceae bacterium
GGTACTGCAAGCACAAGTATTACACAATCTAGTTATTTAGATAACTATAATAGTGCCATTGCATCAAAATCTTCAACTGGTAATTTGAATTTTAATTCTTTAAATTTTACAAAAGTTAATTTGATGTTGCATAAATATTGGGGAAAATCAAATGATAAACCAAACTTTGGTGTAGGTGTTGGTTTATCAATGGGTCAGTATAAAGGAGTTTTAGAAAACGATAACTTTAGTGTTCAATATAAAGCTCTGGATCAATGGGGTGGTGTATATCGACAAATTATTAACTCTGTAGGTGCAATAAATGAAAATGTAAATGTTACTGACCTATCTATACCTATTCTTTTTTCTTTGAAAGGGAAACTTAAATCAAAGTCAAGATGGGGATATAATTTACAAGCAGGTGTAGTTTATCATTTAAGTTTTGGAAACAGTATTTCATCAACAACTGCTGTATTTAATCGTGAAGCAGTTTATCATTTAACAGGAAACGGTCTGCCTACTGTATTTGACGCAAGTCCAACATATCTTCCCGATTCTTGGTTGATAACACAGCAACAAGTAAGTGCACATTTAAATGGTTCGCAAACTGTTCAACAATATTTTGCAGCAATGCAATCAAATGGCTATAATGTTGGTTTGAATGAAATCCCAAAAAATGCTGACAATAATTTTACATTTACTAGTGGTGCCATAGGTTTTGTTTTTAATCCTTCTATCACCTATGAAATTCAAAAAACAAAACAAAATCCATTGTTATTAACATTCGGTATCCACTACGAAACAACTAATTTTAAGCAAAACCAATCAGATTATAAACTGATTGATGAAAAATTAAATTACACTACACTAATGAAATCTATTAGCACTATGTCTGTTTCATCTCTAGGTGCATTTATTGGACTGTCTTTGCCAATTAATTGTAATAAATCGAAATAGAAAAAGATTGGCAAACAATTAAAACAACAATAATTTCAATTGTTTTAGATATTGTAGCATAAGTGGAAATGTTTTAATGAAATTGATACCAGAGAAAAAGAATACAAAGAAATTGGTGTGTAGTTAGATACAAAACATAATTTCATAATTAAAAGCCAACCTGTTTAGGTTGGCTTTTAATTTATTTGTATAAAGTAAATCTGACTAGCCCTAATACCATTTCACAAAATAAATTTACTGTTATTTAGGTTAGCATAAGTATTGGTATTCGTTATTGATTTTATTCTATCAATACCAAGATTATTTTTTATTATTCTGCTTAAAAAGTCTTGTAATTCTTCTAATGTTTTAAAAGCCATATTGGTTATTTTATTTTTTATAAATGCCCAAACCTTTTCTGCTGGATTTAGTTCTGGAGAATAAGGTGGTATAAAACATAAAGCTATATTGTTGGGAATTTCCAAACGCTTAGCTTTATGAAAAGCTCCATTATCTAGAAATAAAATTTTAAATTCATCTTTATTTTGATTCGATAATTCTTGTAAAAAAACTTCAAAACATTCGGTATTGCAAAAGGGCATTTCCAACAAAAGCTTATCGCCATTAATCGGTGAAAATGCTCCAAATAAATAGACGTTTTTAAAGTTGCTCAAAATGAAGGTGCTAATAAAGATTTTTATTATTTGAGACCATTGGATAGAATGGAATATTTTGGTATATCTTTTAAAGGGGATTGTTGGATAGATGAAAATGGAATTTTTTGGGGTGATAGTGCGGATGAGTTTTTAGCGGATATTTTTGGAAATAGTGAAATAAATAAAATTACTATTACAAAAGGAACTCAAATTATGATTTCACATGATGGAATTAAGGAAATAGAACTATTTAATGATAAATTACATAAAGTGATAAAGTATGCAATAAAAAAATGTGACTGATTTCCTCTACATGTACCCTGCTTATAACACGGGTTTGGCAAAAGTGGCGGTTCAGTGCTCCGCAGACACATTTGTGGTTAATCAAACATTGGTTCTCCGCATCAACATTTGTGGTGAAAATCGCCACCTTCGCCAAGCCCGAAACCGTTGGTGGCAATGCGAGTTAAAAATCCTGAAATTCCAATAAAGCAAGAAAATAATTTTGTAAATTGTTACCCAAATAGATAACTTTGCAATATGAATAAAAAAGTTCCAAGAATCATATTTGCTTACAAAAATTACTTTTGGGACTTTTACAATAAGCAGACTCTGAAAACTCAAAATAAAATCGATTGGGTTATTGATTTGATAAAGACTTTAGAGACAATTCCACAGAATTATTTTGACACAGTTGGAGACGGAATTTTTGAAATACGAATTGAATTTCAAAGCAACATTTTTAGAGTATTCTGCTGTTTTGACGAAGGCAACTTGGTTATACTTATGAATGGTTATCAAAAGAAATCACCAAAAGCCCCAAAAACAGAAATTGAAAAAGCTAAAGCAATAATGACAGAATATTTTGAGGAAAAATTAACTAAAAAATTAAAGAAATGAAAAAGCAAATAGTAACAAACAACTTGACATCTTGGGACGACCATATAGACAAAAAATATGGTGCTATTGGAACTAAAACAAGAGAAGATTATCAACAAGGTTTTGAGACTTTTAAACTTGGAGTAATGCTTGAGGAAGCCAGAAAAAGTAAAAACTTAACTCAAGAGCAACTTGCTGTGAAATGTGGTACGACTAAAAATTATATATCCAAAATTGAAAATAATAATAGTGATATCAGGCTTTCAACTCTTTTGAGAATTATAAATGATGGACTTGATGGACACTTGAAATTGAGCGTAAATTTTTAGAATGCCAAAAGATGCACAGCCACCAACATTAGGTTTGGCATTATTGGGGCTTGAATATAGCCTCAACATTTGTTCTTTATTGTAAGTTTTCCCATTTTAAATTAAATTATTTTAAATGCAAACAGCTTTTCTAAAACCTATTAATATCTTCAATCAAAAAGTTCAAACTTATTCCTGTTTCTTCTGCAAAAAATAGAAAGGCACATAGATTCATTGGTTTTCCTTTGTTTCTTTGTGCCTTTCTTACTAATAAATATTTGTAACATGAATTTAATAGATGAACTACACTGGAGAGGGATGATTCAAGATATTATGCCAGGAACCGAAGAGCAACTTTTAAAAGAGCTCACAAGTGCTTATGTTGGTTTTGATCCAACAGCCGATAGTTTGCACATTGGCAGCCTTGTTCCAATACTACTATTAAAACACCTGCAAATTTGTGGACACAAGCCCTATGCGTTAGTGGGTGGTGCTACAGGAATGGTTGGCGACCCCAGTGGTAAAAGTGAAGAACGAAATTTATTAAGTGAAGATGTGTTGAACCATAATGTTAAAGGAATTCAATCTCAACTAGAAAAATTCCTGGACTTTGATACTTCAAAACCCAATGCTGCTGAAATTGTAAATAATTATGATTGGTTTAAAAATTTTAGTTTCCTGAATTTTATAAGAGATGTTGGTAAACATATTACTGTTAACTATATGATGAGTAAGGATAGTGTAAAAAAGAGATTAGAAGGAGATACAGGAATGAGCTTTACCGAATTTACTTATCAGTTGGTTCAAGGTTATGATTTCTACTATTTGCATCAACACAAGAATTGCAAATTGCAAATGGGTGGTAGCGATCAATGGGGTAATATTGTTACAGGCACTGAGCTTATAAGAAGAAAATGTGGTGGAGAAGCTTTTGCTTTTACCTGCCCATTAATAACTAAAGCAGATGGTGGAAAGTTTGGCAAAACAGAAAAAGGAAATGTTTGGTTAGATGCTACAAAAACCACTCCTTATCAGTTCTATCAATTTTGGCTAAACAGTAGTGATGAAGATTCAGAAAAGTGGATTAAAATTTTCACATTATTACCTAAAGAAGAAGTTTTCGCAATTATTGATGGGCATAAAAAAGATGAAAGTAAAAGATTATTACAAAGAAGGTTAGCTGAGGAAGTAACAAAATTTGTTCACGGGGAAGTTGAACTCAACAATGCAATTGAAACAACAAATAAACTTTTTGCAAACCAATCAGCAACAGCTGAAAGCCTTTCTATTGAAGACTTAGAAGCAATGGAAGGCATTGTGAAAGTGCCTTATGCAGCATTAAAAATTAACGAAGCTATAGATGTAGTTTCATTTTTAGCAGAAACGAATATTTTGCCAAGTAAAGGTGAGGCTAAAAAGATGATACAAAATGGAGGAATTCAAATTAATCGAAAAAAGGTAGATGACTTACAAATGAAATTAAATGTTTCAATGCTGCTGCATAACAAGTATCTATTAGTGCAAAAAGGCAAGAAAAATTATTATTTAGTTGAAATTTTATAAAACTTAAATGTTAAATAAAACATTAACTGTTTGTTGTAAACACGCAACAAGTATTTTTGATAAATCATAGTTTTAATGTCATTTGAATAAACAA